>CAJCIJ010000262.1 GCA_903970315.1 Actinomycetota bacterium | reverse complement strand
ACCTGCTGGCGCGGCCCGCCGCTCAGATCACGATGGCCGAAATCATCGAGGCACTGGAGGGCTCGATTGCACCGATCGAGTGCATCACCCTCCAGGACGACGGCACGGTGTCGTGTTCGCGCGAGTCGGACTCCTCACACGCGTGCCCCACCAAGCTGCTTTGGACCAGGGTGCGCACCTCGATCGTGCGCACGCTCATGCAGACCACACTGGCCGACATCCTGGCGGCGCCCGGTGCGCCGGTTGCGATCGACGAGATCGCGCAGCCGGTGTCGGCAGACCGAAGGCGGGCCCGGGCGCCCAAGGCGCCCCGAACGGCGGCCGCAACCACGACGAAGGCCAAGCGCCGCGCGCTGGCCACTGGAGCGTAGAACGAATGGCAGAGCTTGAGATCCGCGACTTGCACGTTCGCCACGAGGACCTTGAGATTCTCAAGGGGGTCGATCTGAGCATCGACAAGGGCGAGATCCACGCGCTCATGGGCCCCAACGGGTCCGGCAAGTCAACGCTGGCCAACACCCTGCTGGGCCACCCCGGCTATGAGATCACACAGGGCGCGATCATCTTCGCGGGCCAGGACATAACCGAGGCCGAGCCGCACGAGCGCGCCAAGGCGGGTCTGTTTCTGGCGTTCCAGTACCCCGTCGCGATCCCGGGCGTGTCGATCGCAAACTTCCTGCGCATGGCCATCAACGCCAAGCGCGACGAGCCCATCGGCGTCAAGGAGTTCCGCGGGCAGCTCGAAACGGCCGTGGCGCTCCTGGACGTTGACCGCAGCTTCACCTCGCGGCCGCTCAACGACGGCTTCTCCGGCGGTGAGAAAAAGCGCGCCGAGATCCTGCAGATGGCGATGCTGGCACCGGATATCGCGATCCTGGACGAGACCGATTCGGGCCTTGACATTGACGCGCTTCGCACCGTCGCCGAGGGAGTGGCCAAGCTGCACAAAAGCCAAGGCCTTGGGGCGCTGATCATCACCCACTACCAGCGCATCTTTCACTACGTCACGCCCCAGTTCGTGCACGTGATGCTCGACGGACGGATCGTCCTTGAGGGCGGCGAAGAGCTCGTGGAACGGCTGGAGCGCGAGGGCTACGACCAGATCCGCCAGGAACATGGCGCCGTTGTCTAGCGCCGACACAGAGACCGCCACCAGGCCGCCGCGCCACCGCGAGGCCACGCTGTATGCGCCGCTTGCCGGGGCCTCGGCGCGCACTGCCCTGCCTGAGAGCGCGCCTGTGGGCGACGCCGCGTCGCTGCTTGCGGCGCTACGTGAGCAGGCGCTGTCCTCCTACGAGGCGGCCGAACTGCCCGTGTGGCGCCGGTCGGGGTTCTGGACGACGAGCTTTGCGCCCCTGGATCTGGCGGCCCTGGAGGTGCACCACCACGAGCCGGCCGCAGCAGACGGCGCAGATGTGCCGCTACCGCAGGCCGCCGCAAAGCGTCTGCCCGAACGTGCCCGCGCCGGTCGGATCGTGCAGCTCGACGGCTCGGTGATCTCGGTGGAGCTGGCCGAGTCGGCGAGCGCCCAGGGCGTGCGCCTGTGTTCGCTGGAGCAGGCCGCCGCCGAGGGTTCAGAGGCCTTTCACCGCCACTACTCCCAGCGCCTGACCTCGGACCGCAACAAGCTTGAGGCGGCAAACGCGGCGCTGTGGACCGGCGGAGCGTTCCTGCACGTCCCCGCCGGGGTGGTCATCGAGGACCCCTTTGAGATCGTCTCGGTACTCGGCTCGGCAGGGTCGGCTCAGCATGCCCGCGTGCTCATCGTGGGTGATCGGGCAAGCGAGTTTGCAGTCCACGAGTACACGCTGGCGGAGGACTTCGAGGGCCAGGCGCTGCACACCGAGGGCTTTGAGATGTACCTCTCAGACGGCGCGCGCTGCCGGCTTGCCCACTTCCAGGACCTTGGCCCGGGAGAGGTGTACGACGCCACCACACGCGTGGTGGCCGTCGGCCGCGATGCCTTCTGCCATTGGCTGCCCGCACTGTTGGGCGGCCATCTGGTGCGCCAGCACCTGGAGCTCGCCGTCACCGAGCCCGGAGGCGACATGGCATTCCGCGGCATCTTCTTTGCCGAGGACGCCGAGATGTTCGACATGTTTGCGGTGGACCTGCACGAGGTGGGCCCATCCGGCGGCGACGTGCACTGGCGCGGAGCGGCGTCGGGGTCGGCGCGCGCGAGCATGGAGGGTCTGATCAAGATCAACCCCGGCGCGCAGCAGAGCCACACCTACCTGCAGATTCACACGGTGATGCTCTCGCCCAAAGCGCGCATCGACGCGATCCCCTCGGTGCTCGTCTCCGCCGACGATGTCTCGGCCTCCCACGGCGGCTCTGTGGGCGAGCTCGACGAGGACGTGATCTTCTACATGCAGAGCCGCGGCCTTGACCGGACGGCGGCGGTGCGGGTGCTCGTGGAAGGGTTCTTTGAGCCCGTGCTTGGCGAGCTGGCAGACGAGCCCCTGGAAGGCGTCGTGCGCGCCAAGATCGCCGAGAAGCTGGCGGCGGCGCGCGCGGAGATCGAGGCGTATGCCGCAGGCCGTTAGTGGCCTGGCGCCGGCGGGCGCGTCGCTGGCGGTGCGCCAGGACTTTCCGATCCTGGGGCGCCGGCTGGGCGGCAAGCCGCTGATCTACCTGGATTCGGCTGCGACCTCGCAGAAGCCCAACGCCGTCATCGATGCGGTGGCCGACTACATGCGCCACCACAACGCCAACGTCCATCGCGGTGTCTACCCGCTGGCGGCGGAGTCAGACGCGGCCTACGAGGGCGCCCGCACGCGCATTGCGGCGTTCACGGGCTCCCAGGCGCCGCAGTGGACCACCGTGTTCACGAGGAATGTGACCGAGGCGATCAACCTCGTGGCGGCCTCCTGGGGACGCGCCAACATCGGACCCGGCGACGCGGTGCTGATCACCGAGATGGAGCACCACGCAAACGTGGTCCCGTGGCAGATGCTCTGCACCGAACGTGGCGCCGAGCTGCGCTACCTGGCGATCGACGAGCACGGTCAACTCTCTTTGGAGGCCCTCCAGGACGAGCTTGACCGCGGCGACGTCAAGCTGGTCTCCTTCACTCACGTCTCAAACGTGCTGGGCACGATCAACCCGGTAGCCGACATCACCCAGCGCATCCGCACTGCGGGCGCGATCTCCTTCGTAGACGGCGCCCAGGCGGTGCCCCACATGCCAGTGGACGTGGCAACGCTTGGCGCCGACTTCTACGGGTGGACGGGACACAAGGCCGTTGGGCCCACCGGAATAGGCGTGCTGCACGGGCGCACCGACGTCATGGAGGCGATGCAGCCATTCATGACAGGAGGCGACATGATCGCCTCGGTGGACCTCTTCAGCGCCACCTGGAACGAGCTGCCGTACAAGTTCGAGGCGGGCACGCCCGCGATCGCCGAGGCCGTTGGCCTGGGGGCTGCCGTGGACTACCTGAGCGCCGTTGGGATGGAGCGCGTGCGCGATCACGAGCGCGCACTGACGGGCTACATGCTCACCCGCTTGGCCGAGATCCCAGGCCTAACCGTCGTGGGCCCGCAGGACGCCGGCGCGCGCAGCGGCCTTGCGGCGTTCACGATCGACGGCATGCACCCCCACGACATCGCCGAGCTTGCCGGCCGCGCAGGGGTGTGCATACGTGCCGGCCATCACTGCGCCCAGCCGCTGATGCGCCGGTTGGGCTTGGCAGCAACTGCGCGGGCCAGCGTGGGCATCTACACCGAGGCGTGGGAGATCGACGCCCTGATCGACGCCCTGGTCGCCGGCCGCGCCGTCTTTGAGGATTAGGGCAGCCGGCATGGACGACCTTTACCGCGACCACATCCTCGACCACTACAAGCGCCCGCGAAACTTCGGCGAGCTGGAGCCGCACGACCTCGAGCGCGCCGAGCACAACCCGCTGTGCGGCGACGAGCTGGGCGTGCACATCCGCGTGGCCGACGGCCGCATCGAGGACCTGCGCTTCTACGGCCACGGATGCGCAATCTCGCAGGCCGCAGCCTCAATCGCCTCCGAGGAGCTCAAGGGCATGGAGCTGACCGAAGCGGCCACCCTGGACGCCGACTGGATGCTCGATCTGCTCGGTATCCCAATCTCTGCGACCCGCCGCAAGTGCGCCCTGCTGGGCCTGAAGGTCGTGCGTGGGGCCGTCAGCGGGGACTCCAGCTGGCCCGAACAGTCGCGTTGAACCGCGCGCGCCTTGTCGCGTGGGCTGCGCCCGATACAATTCCTAGCTGGCAGGACGGGATTGCCACAATCCACTCAAGCGAGGTTCTCGATGGCAGCGATTGACGTTTCACCGACCAAGACCACCGGCGCCAAGCGCGCCTCCAGAGTTGCCGCCCAGAGCCCCATCGTCGAAGACGAGCAGGGCCAGTTGCTGGCGCGCCGCGGCGTCTCGCGCGAGGTCATCCAGGAGCTTTCGAAGGTCAAGAACGAGCCCGACTGGATGCGCGAGCGGCGTCTGAAGTCCTACGAAATCTTCGAGCGCCAGCCGATGCCCAAGTGGGGCGTGCCGCTGGACGAGCTGAACTTCGATGACCTGGTGCTGTACTCGCCGCCCACCACCGGTCGCTTCAACTCCTGGGACGACGTTCCGGAGGACATGAAGCAGACCTACGAGCAACTGGGCATCCCCCAGGCCGAGCGCGAGCACCTCGCGGGCGTCGTGGGCGTCTGGCGCCAGGAGCCCGTATACGAGGGCCTGAAGGAGGAGTACCGCAAGCAGGGCATCCTGTTCTGCTCGATGGACACAGCCATCACCGAGTACCCGGACCTGGTGCAGAAGTACTTCATGACCAAGTGCGTGCCGCCGCAGGACAACAAGTTCTCGGCGCTGCACGGCGCCGTCTGGTCGGGCGGCTCGTTCGTCTATGTGCCCAAGGGCGTCAAGGTCGACCTCCCACTCCAGGCCTACTTCCGCATGGAGGGCGCCGGCGAGGGCACCTTCGAGCACACCCTGATCATCGCCGACGAGGGCTCCGATGTGAACTACATCGAGGGCTGCACGGCCCAGACCTACTCGGTCAACTCGATGCACTCCGCAGTGGTCGAGATCTTCGTGCACGAGGGCGCCAAGGCCCGCTACACGACTGTGCAGAACTGGTCAAAGGACGTCTACAACCTGAACACCAAGCGCGCCATGGTCGACGCCGAGGGCACCGTCGAGTGGGTCGGCGGGTCGATGGGCGCCAAGTACGTGATGCTCTACCCCGGCTCCTACCTGCTGGGTGAGCACGCCCGCGCCGACCACCTCAACGTCGGCGTGGCTTCGGGCAAGGTGCACAAGGACACCGGCGCCAAGGTGATCCACCACGCGCCCAACACGACCTCCAATATCCTCGCCAAGTCCATCTCCAAGGACGGCGGGATCATGGGTTACAGGGGCCTGGTGAAGATGGGTGCAAACTCCCAGGGCTCAAAGTCGCGCGTGCAGTGCGACGGCCTGATGATGGACGGGCGCTCGCGCTCGGACACCTGGCCCGACATCCAGATCCAGAACCCGCACGTCACCGTGGCCCACGAGGCCACGGTCGGCCGGATCTCCGACGCTCAGCTGTTCTACATGCAGTC
>CAJCIJ010000261.1 GCA_903970315.1 Actinomycetota bacterium | reverse complement strand
AACGCGGCGTGGCGTTCTCAACCTATGCCGTGCCCACGATGATCGGCGAGCTAAAGCGCCACTTCCGCGACACCGCCTGGGCGGTCCACCTGCCGCGGAGTCTCTCGGAACGGTGGCTGGCGGTCGAGCGCGCCGGGCGCGAGCTGCGCTCCACCCTTCGCCGGTCGCCAACCGTGGCCGAGATCGCCAAGCACCTGGACATGCCAGCAGACGAGGTCCTGGCGGCGATGGAGGCAGGGCGGGCGCGTGGCACCCTCTCGCTGGATTCCTCCCCGGGCTCGGATCTCGACGGCGGCCAAGGCCGCCAAGGCGAATGGCGGCCTGAGACGCTGGGCGTCACCGATGAGCGGCTGGACCTGATCCACGACGCCGTTTCGGTCGCCAACGCGGTGCACGAGCTCTCGCCCCTGGAACGCCAGGTGCTGCGGCTGAGGTTCTTGCAGGAGATGACGCAGGCCGAGATTGCCGGCCACACGGGGGTCTCCCAGATGCAGGTCTCGCGCATCATCCGCCGGGCGCTTGAGCATCTCAATCAACGCGTCGTCCCCGAGTCAGAACGGCCCTGACGAGCCGCTGCGGCCGCGGGCCCGCAGCGCCCCTGCCAGCCGGAGCTTGGCGGGCTCAGACACGCCCAAACGGCCGCGCAGATCGTGCCTGTGACGATCTTGCGATTGGTGGTTGATGTTTCTCAGATTCCTGATACAGTAACTGAACAATGTCCGGGGTCATCCTCACAGGCCGATTCGAACGCACGCCCTCAGCGGTGCCACCCGCCGAGGGCTGGGTCGAGTCGGCTGCCATGACCGGGCGCTGTAAGCGCTCCTGATGGGCTCCTCCTCCCGCCAGTCGGGAGCGTGCCGTACCCGTCGCACCACCCAAGTGCCGGGCCGGCGATCAAGGGCGCCGGCCCGGCACAAAGATTCCGTGTCCCCCACTCCACAAGGAAAAAATCATGCCGAGAGTCATTGTCACCACCGATCACCCCGCGGCGAGCAACGTGGTCTCGCTTGACGAGCGCGTCATCCCCGCGGACCTCACCGACGACCGTCAGGCGGAGGCGCTTATCGAGCGCCTTGGCTGGGCGATCACCGAGGCCGAGGACGCCGAAAACCGGCGTCCAGCGGTCAGGCAGGTCGCAGTGCTGCTGCCACGCAAGGCCGCCTGACGTTGGCCAGGCGGCGCGCCTGGGGCCGCCCTGTTACAGGGCCCCGACGCGGCCAAGTACACCATCGACGGCCTAGACGAAAACCGCCTCCGGGGTAACCCCGGGGGCGGTTGTGTGAACGCGGTTCTGTATCGCGCGCTCTGGTGTGCCGGCCGGCGCCCCCAGAGACGCGGGCGCAGGCCGGCGATGTGATTCGTCGGTGCTACTTGGCGCAGAGCGCGTAGGCGGTGACGGAGATCGTGCTACCCGCATCCCCGGCCTTCAACACCGCTGCCTGGGCAATCCATTTGCTGCCTGCGGGATAGGACTGGACGATCGCCGGCACCGGGTCGGCGCCCGAACTTTCGACGCCCGTCTGGGCGCCGCCACCTACGAGCTTTTCGGTGTCGATGCATGCGGCTTCACTTGTGCCGGTCTCGGCGCCGAGTTCGGTCCCGGTGGTTTCCTCAGCGACGCCGCTGATGCGCGACACCACGGTCGGCCCCTCGGGCCCAGTCACGCCGATGTGACCGGTGGCACCTACGGCGCCGGTAACTCCCTTGCCGGCAGCCCCGGCTGCACCCGTCGGACCGGCCAGGCCCTGCGGGCCCTGAAGCCCTTCGCTGCCCGGTTCGCCCTTTGAGGTCCACGAGATCCTGGATTCGTGCGCCTTGCACTTGGGCTTCTTGGAGAAAATGTGAGGGCTGCCGCTGCTGGGGACGCACGCATAGATCGTCTTGGCAGAGGCCTGGGTGATCGCGAGCAGACCCGCCACCAGCGCCACGGCCGCCGCGAAGCCGACGACGGGCACAGCCCGCCGGGTGATTACAGATGACATTGAACTACCTCCGTTGTGAGTTGTTGGCCCCGTTGACCGGGGCCGATTGGACATGACACCGGGCTACAAACTGAGATTTAGGCGCCTGAAATGGCCGTCGGGCTGACGCGGCGCGCTCCTGCGTGCTCGCGAGCGGCCCGACGGCCGGCCCATCGGCCTACTTCTTCTTGCTCTTGCCCTTGGACTTGCTGTGCTTCTTGCTCTTGCTGGGGGTCGGGCTCTTAAGCGTCGCTGGGTTGGGATTGAGGCGGGTCCAGCGCTGCTCGGCATCGTGCGGGCAGCCCAGCGGGCGGCCCAAGTCAAACGGCCCTGAGATCGCCTGGGTGACAACGCCCTTTTCCAGGTACGCATAGGTAACAGTCAGCAGCGGATCCTCGCGGGGCTCGGCGCACAGCTTGGATTCGATGTAGAACTGTCCGTCGATGGAGTCATAGGGGGCACTCGCGGATCCGACGCAGTTCAGCGCGAATCCAGGGACTTCGCCGCCACACTCCAGGTTTTCCTTGGTCGGTTCGCCCTTTTCGTTGCTGACAAGCGGCGATGCCTCGATGCCGGCCAGCGGGATCTGCGATTGGAGCTGGTAGCCGGTGATTGGGCCGTTGCAGTGAAACTCGTAATTGACCGGCGTGCCTTCGGCGCCTGGTTCGGCTTCACCAGCCTTGATCGAGCCGTTGCATGCGTAGTTGTTGGGGCTGGCCGGTTCGGCCTGGCCGCTTGCAGCGGTTGCAAGCGACACGGCAAACACGCTCGCGAGCGCCGCCAGCCACAGCGCGCTGCGCCGCGGCAGAGATGCAGTTGGATGCAAAGGGATCTCCCTTTCTCTCTTGTTGTTGTGGGTTTTCATCGGGTGGCGGCGGGGTCCAAGACCGGGTCGCCAAGTACGGTCACGCCTGGATCGGCGGCGTGCCCCAAGAGCGGCTTTACTCGATAGAGCCGCTCAAAGCTCTTAAGTAGTGAGAACGCATCAAAGGGCGATTCGATGCGGGTCCCCTTGGCCACAAAGGGCGAAAGCACCAGCGCGCCGACGTCTGTCGAGGCCGCTCCAGCGGGGGCGCTGTCGAAGGTGAGCACGATCAGACCATGTTTGCGGTAGGCAGCAGTGGCGGTGATCTCGTCCACGACGCCACGGAGGAACGTGTCAACGGGCAGGACCTTGGGTGCTTCGCCCGGCGCTGCGCAGGGATCGCTGAGCCCATCCTCGCACTGGCCCGGGATCACCCAGCTGAGCGCCGGTGGGCCTTTGGGCGCCGCCAGTTCCGTCGAAAGCGCCGTCAGGTCCAGATCGTCGGCCGCGCACGCACCGCCTTCCAGCAGCGAGTCGAAGTAGACGAAGGGATTGCG
>CAJCIJ010000260.1 GCA_903970315.1 Actinomycetota bacterium | reverse complement strand
GCTTGTCAGCGCCGGCCAGCTGCGCAAGCGCCCCAGCGACGGCTGCTACGTGCCCCGCCGCGCCGACGACTACCCCGCGCGCCACATCTCGCTGCGCTCGGTCTCCTCGCATACCGTCTCAGTGGTCGATTCCAGCTCCGGCGAGGTACTGGGCACGGTGGAGTCGATGCGGGCGCACTCCACGGTGCACACCGGCGCCATCTACCTGCATCTGGGTCGCTCCTACGAGGTGCACGAACTCGACATCCGGCGCAGCCGCGCGCTGGTCGAGCCGTTCTCCGGTGACTGGTACACGCTCCCAAAGCGCGAGACCGAGACCACGATCGAGCGAGTCATCGACGGCCGGCAGGCGCTGGGCGTCGAGCTGCGTTTTGGCCAGATTCAGGTCACCGACACGGTCATCGCCTACCAGCGGCGCAACCTCTCAGACCACGCACCCGTGGGGCTCGTGGCGCTGGATCTGCCGCAGACCAGCTTCTCGACTCAGGCGATGTGGTTCGGACTCGACGGACTCATGGACAGCGACGCGATGCCGTTGGAGGCCCTGCTGGGATCTCTGCATGCCACCGAGCACGCCCAGATTGCCGTGCTGCCCCTGTTGGCGATGTGCGACCGCTGGGACATCGGCGGGCTGTCGACCAACCTGCATCCGCAGACCGGTGGGCCGGCGATCTTCATCTACGACGGATACCCGGGCGGCGTGGGCATCAGTCGCGCCGCATTCCAGCGCTTCCAGCGTCTGTGCGAGGACGCCGCGCGCCTGATCGGCGAGTGCAAATGCACGGGCGGCTGCCCCTCGTGCGTGCAATCGCCGAAGTGTGGCAACCTCAACGAACCGCTGTCAAAGGCCGGCGCGAAGCTGATCCTTGACGCGATGCTCGCCTGCGCCTGACCTACGCCTGACCTACGCCTGATTGCCCTTGGCGATCTTGCGCAGGTCGATGGTGGCGTCAAACAGCTCGGCGCTCACGCCCTCTGCGAGCGCCACCTCGCGCAGCGGGAGCCCGGTCTCCGTCGCCTTCTTGACGATCACCGTGGCCTTGTCGTAACCGATTGCGCCGTTGAGCGCGGTGGCCACGGCCAGCGTGCCGCCGGCCGACGCCGCGCAGCCGGCCTTGTTGGCCTCCAGGCCGTCGATGCACTTCTCGGCGAATACACGAGAGGCGCTGGCGAGCAGGTGCATCGAGGACAGCACGTTGCGTGCGATCAGGGGAATCCGCACGTTGAGCTCGAACTGGCCCTGCATCCCGCCCACGGTCACGGCCAGGTCGTTTCCGATCACCTGCGCGCCCACCTGCAGGACGACCTCGCACATCACCGGGTTGACCTTGCCCGGCATGATCGACGACCCCTTCTGGAGCTCCGGCAGCACGAGCTCGCCGATGCCCGCGCGCGGTCCGGAGCCCATCAGTGCGATGTCGGAGGCGATCTTGGTCAGCGACACGGCGACCACCTTCAATGCCCCCGACAGCTCGACGAGGGAGTCGCGGTTGGCCTGGGCCTCAAAGCGGTCTCGTGGAACCGAGAGCCCGCGCAGCCCGTGCTCGCGGCTCAGGCGCGTCAGCACCTTGCCGGCAAAGGCGCGATGTGTGTTGAGGCCGGTCCCGGTTGCCGTGCCGCCCAGCGGCAGTTCTCCCACGTGGGGAAGCGTCTGACGTACCCGCTCTGACCCCAGGCTCAGCTGGGCGGCATAGCCGGAGAACTCCTGTCCCAGGGTCACTGGCACAGCGTCCATGAGGTGGGTACGGCCGGCCTTGACGATCCCACCGAACGACCGCGCCTTGCGGGCCAGGGAACGCTCCAGAACCCGCATCGCCGGCAGCAGCTCGTTGTGGGCGGCATCGAGCGCCGCAAGATGCACCGCCGAGGGAAAGACGTCGTTGGAGGACTGACCCATGTTGACGTGATCGTTGGCATGCACTCCCTGGCCGGCGAGCGCCGCGATCACCTCGTTGACGTTCATGTTCGTCGACGTACCCGAGCCGGTCTGGAAGACATCGATGGGAAACTGGCTGTCGTGCTTGCCCGCAGCGATCTCTGCCGCCGCCCGCTCGATGCGTCCGGCACGCCGCTTGTCCAGCAGGCCAAGCTCGCAGTTAACGTGCGCCGCGGCGCCCTTGATCCGAGCCAGCCAGTGCACCACGGCGATCGGCACGGGCTCGCCGGAGATCGGGAAGTTGTCGACTGCCTTGGCGGTCTCGGCGCCGTAGAGGTGTTGGGAGGCCATCGGTAGCTCCTTTGCGTTTGTCAGCGCCGTGGCTGTTGTCGGCGCCACGCCGATCCGGCGGGGGCGGCGCAGGACTCTAACGCTAGCGCCCTGGAAGCGGTGGCGCACAGCTTTCGGACAGGAGCCCGCCTCTCCTGCCGGTGCAATGAAACTGCCGTAATGCAGCGACTTTTGCGGCCATTGCGCAAAGGTGCGCAATCCTTGAGATTGGTCGCGTCGTGAGTGCTATTCGCACCAATGCGGCGGCCCGGATGCTCGGGGTCAGCCCCAACACACTGCGCAGCTGGGAGCCACGCTTCGGCTATCCCACCCCGCGCCGCACCGACGGCGGGCACCGGCAGTTCGAACTCGCCGAGATTGAAGCACTCAAACAGGCGCTTGACCAGACGCACGAGATCGCCTCTGCCGTGGCCATCGCGCGTGAGCACGGAAGCGGCCCGCCGACCGAGGCTGGGCTGCGGCTGGCGTTCTCCTCGTTTTCGGCCGACAGGGCCGACAGGGTGCTGGAGCAGAGCCTGGCGATGCGTTCTGTGGAGCGCACTGTGGAGTCCGTGCTGTTGGAGGCCGTGGCCGCCGAGGCGGTTTCGGCCCAGGCGTCGGCCGCGCGTTTCGTTGGAGAGGGGGTCACGCCCGAGTACTGCTTCGCGTGGCGATATGCCACAGGCTGGCTGGCGGCAGCGCAGCGGGTGGCCCCGCCGGCAGCCCGACCCGAGGGCGTGCTGATCCTGGATGCCACAGCGTCGTTGACCATCGACGCGCTCTATGTCCAGGCGCTTGAGCTCTTTGTCCGCCGGGCCAGCCTGCGAGTGCTTGCGCTCCCCGTGGAGATCGCACCGACGCGCCTGGTGACTGCTCTGAACGCGTTGGGTCCCAGCGCGATCGTGCTGGCGGGCAGCCCGGAGTCGATGGACACCATCGCCCGCCTGGTGTACGTCGCCAGACAGAGCCTTGGCGACGTCGAGATCCTCGACTACCGCGGCGCAGTGCCGGACACAGGTGCCTCCACCATTGTCCGCCTCGGAGACTCGCCCCTGGCCGCAGTTGAGCTGTTGGGGAGCACACTTGCGGCGCTGCCGATCACCGCCAGCAGGCAGACGGCCGGCGGCGGTCGCTTCCGGCGGAGCCTCCCTGAACAGGACCATACGCATCCCCACGCAGACCCCGCGGTCCTGTCCGGCGACGGCGCTAGCGTCGCCGGCTGATTTGAGTTCGTCGCCCGCCGACCCTTTCGCAGTCGCCCCCGCGCCGGCAGCAGCACGCGGCCCAGCCGCGTCGTCCAGCGACTCTTTCGCGCGCGCCCCATCGGTGGCACCCGCGCCGTGGGAGCACGCAACGCTGCGGCGTGCACTGGCTCCCGCCGACCCGCTTGCCCACCGTGCCCTGGAGTCGCTGCTGGCCGCCGAGGCGGCCCTGCGCAGACGCCTGACGGCCGATCTGCGGCGCGAGGGGTTGTCGGCACCGGGCTTCTCGGTACTGGTGGTCCTGATGACCGCCGGTGGCGAGCTGGAGCTGCGCGCGCTGCGTCGCCGGCTTGGGCTCTCGAAAGCCAACGCCACGGAGGTGGTCTCCCGTCTGCAAGCGCACGGGTTCATCGAGCGTCGGCGGCTGACCGAAGATCGCAGGGCCGCTGCGGTCGCCCTGACGAGCGCCGGGCGGGCCACGGTCCAGCGGCTTTTCCCGGAGCATTCCGGGCGCGTGAGCAACGCGTTTTCGGCGCTGGACGATGCCGAGAAGCGGTCATTGACAAGTCTCTGCCGCAAGATCGCAGCCTGACGGGCACCCGCGCGATGCGCCCCCCGGCGCCCTCCCGGCGCCGTCGGCCCTCGGAGGCGCTGCGCTCGGCGCACCTAGAATTGGCCGGCCAATGAGCGCCAGCAACCCAACCGTCCCAGGCAAGCTCCTGCCGGCACATGCCGTTGACCCACAGCAGGACCTGCCTACTTTGGAGCAGCAGGTGCTTGCACGCTGGCGCGATCGCGATGTCTTCGGAGAGTCGCTGCGGGCACGCGCCGCCGCGCAGCCCTGGATCTTCTACGAGGGTCCGCCGACCGCAAACGGGCCACCAGGCGCACACCATGTGCTGTCACGCGTGTTCAAGGACATCTACCCGCGCTACAAGACCATGCAGGGCCATCTCGTGGAACGCAAGGGCGGTTGGGACTGCCACGGACTGCCTGTCGAGATCGCCGTCGAACGCGAGCTCGGGATCACGTCCAAGGCCGAAATCGAGGATCCCCGCCACGGGGGTATTGCGGGCTTCAACGCCAAGTGCCGCGAGTCGGTGTTCACCCACGTCGAGGAGTGGAACCGGCTGACCGAGCGCATCGGCTTCTGGATCGATCTCGACCACGCCTACCGGACGCTGGATGACTCATACATCGAGTCTGTCTGGTGGGCGCTGTCTGAGATGCACGCCCGGGATCTGCTCTATGAGGGGCACAAGGTGGTCCCGTACTGCTACCGCTGCGGGACGGCGCTGTCCTCGCACGAGGTGGCGCTCGGCTACCAGGACGTCGTCGACCAGTCGATCTACGTGCGGCTGCCCCTGAACCTCAGCGGTCCAGCCGAGCGCGAAGGGGTGACGTTCGCAGAGGGCGACTCGCTGCTGATCTGGACGACCACGCCGTGGACGCTCCCAGGCAATGTCGCAGTGGCGGTCGGGCTCGACATCGAGTACGTGCGCGCCCGGACGGCCGACGAGGTGGTGATCGTGGCAGCGCAACGCGTCGGTCCTGTGCTCGGCGACGACGCCGAGATCCTCGGGCGCTTCCGAGGCCAGACGCTCCTCGGCCTGACGTACGGGGGTCCCATTTTCGAGATGTCCGACCAGCCCGCCGACGGCTTTCCGGTCATCGCAGGGGATTTCGTCACCACCGATGACGGCACCGGACTGGTTCACATCGCGCCGGCTTTCGGCGCCGACGACTTCGACGCCGCCGCGGCGGCCGGCCTGTTCGATCCGCAACATCCGCAGTCGCTCTACCACCCCGTAAAGCCCGACGGCACCTTTGACAGCCGCGTGCACAGCCCCGACGGCGAACGTTCCTATGAGGGTCGCAAGGTCAAGGACTCAGACCTGACCGATGACCTGATCGATGACCTCCGGGCGGCTGGGCGGCTGTTCGGGACTAAGCCCTACGAGCACTCCTACCCGCACTGCTGGCGCTGCGGCACACCCCTGATCTACTACGCCAAGGCCAGTTGGTACATCCGGACCACGGCGATGCGCGAGCAGCTGCTCGCCGCCAACGAGACCGTCAACTGGTACCCCGGCCACGTCAAGCACGGGCGCTTCGGCGAGTGGCTGAAGGGCAACGTCGACTGGGCATTGTCGCGCGAGCGTTACTGGGGCACACCCCTGCCGATCTGGCGGTGCGCAGCCGGCCACATCCACGTCGTCGGCTCCTACGCCGAGCTGCAGCAGCGGTCCGGGACGGAGCTGGCGGACCACCACCGGCCCTACGTCGACGACGTCCAGTTCGCGTGCCCGCAGTGCAACGAACCCATGCACCGCGTGCCCGAGGTGATCGACGTCTGGTTTGACTCCGGGGCGATGCCCTTTGCCCAGCATCACGCCATGTCGGCCGACGACGAGCAGTTCCGCGAGCACTTCCCCGCCGACTTCATCTGCGAGGCGCTGGATCAGACCCGTGGCTGGTTTTACTCGCTGCTTGCAATCTCGACGCTGCTGTTCGGAACAGCGCCGTACCGCAACGTGGTCTGCCTCGGCCTGATCCTGGACTCCGAGGGCCAGAAGATGTCCAAGTCGCGCGGCAACACGGTGGCGCCTTGGGAGGTGATCGACGTCTACGGCGCCGACGCCTTCCGCTGGTACCTGTTCACGGCCAAGGCGCCGTGGGACGGATACCGCTTCTCAAGCGAGGCAATCGGCGAACAGGTGCGGCTGTTCTTGAAGCCGCTCTGGAGCACCTACTACTTCTATGCCCTCTACGCGCAGGCGAACGAGCAGCTCCTTCAGCAGGCCGGGGAGCAGCCGAGCACCGGGCAGGCCGGGGAGCGGATGCCAAGCGAGAACGGGCCGGCGGCGGCGCGGGCCGGCGGGTCCGACGAGCTCGACG
>CAJCIJ010000259.1 GCA_903970315.1 Actinomycetota bacterium | reverse complement strand
CGCCACGGCTGCGATCGTCCGCGGGGCGGGCGCCATGGCATGGCTGGCCAGGCTTGACCTGCCGGCACGCCTGGTCGCACAGGACGGGAGCGTTCATTGCGTTGCCGGCTGGCCGCAGGACACGGCACACGGTCAGGAGCGTAGCGCGGCATGACGACGCCGTTGGCGATCGGTGGCGGGCCCACCACCTACTGGTATCTGACCCGGTCGACAGGGGCCGTCGCGCTGCTGTTGCTCACAGCTTCGGTGGCTCTCGGCGTGGCCGATGTGCGAAGGATCAGTACGCGCTCGTGGCCGCGTTTTGTGATCGACGGACTGCACCGCAACGTCTCGCTTCTGTCGGTCGTGTTCGTGGCCTTGCATGTCGTCACCTCCGTGCTCGACGGCTACGCGCCGATCTCGATGGTGGCCGCGATCGTCCCCTTCTCAAGCAGCTACCGCCCGTTCTGGCTGAGCCTCGGGACGGTGGCCTTTGACCTGATGCTGGCGCTGGTGATCACCAGCATGCTGCGCGCGCGGATCAGTCATGGCGCATGGCGGTACACCCACTGGCTGGCCTATGCAAGCTGGCCGATAGCGCTAGTGCACAGCTTCGGCACCGGCAGCGACGTGCGCAACGCCTGGTTGCTGTGGCTGGGTATCGCCTGCGTCGCCGTCGTGGCCGCGGCCGTTCTGGCTCGCACACTGCCCTCCTTTGCAGCCCATCCTCTGCCCAGCGGTCTCGGGCTCGGCGCCGTGGGCGCATTCGCGGTGTTCCTCGCCGTCTGGCTGCCGTGGGGTCCGTTGGCGAAGGACTGGGCAAGTCGCGCCGGTACGCCGGCGTCGCTGTTGGGCCACCGTCGGCGTGCCAGGGCAATGGGCGGCTCCGCGTCCACGGGCGCCACGACCCCATTCCGCGCCGCAGCGGCGGTGTCCCTTCCATGACCGGTCACGGCTATGCGCCCGAGGTTGCGCTACCGCGGCTGCTGCTGGGCGCCGCCGGTTCCGGCGCCCTGAGCCTGCATGAACACGAGGCGGTCCACGGCGAAATGCCCGCGGTCAGCGGAGGCTCGCGCCGGGGTCATGCGGCGCTCATCGACGAGGTCGAGCTGGCTGGGCTGCGCGGTCGCGGTGGGGCAGGGTTTCCAACCGCCGTCAAGCTGCGCACCGTCGTCGGCGCGCGCGGCCGGCCGGTTGTCGTGGTCAATGCGGCCGAGGGCGAACCGGGCAGCCTCAAGGACCGCACGCTGCTGGAATCGGCGCCCCACCTCGTGCTTGACGGGGCAGTTGCCGCTGCGCAAGCAGTGGGGGCCCACGAGGTGATCGTGTGCGTGTGCGAGCGAACTCCGAACGTGCAGCGGTGTGTGGCACAGGCGATCGGCGAACGTGGTTCACGTACCGACGGCCGAGTGAGCTGGCGGACCACCGAGGTCCCAGCCCACTACGTTGCCAGCCAGGAGTCGGCGCTCGTGAGCTTCCTCAACGGCGGCGAAGCCAAGCCGACGTTCACGCCGCTGCGGCCGGCCGAGCGCGGCGTGGGTGGGCGGCCGACGCTGGTCAGCAACGCCGAGACCTACGGCCACCTGGCCCTGATTGCGCGTCACGGGCCGGAATGGTTCCGGACGGTGGGGACCCAGTCTGAGCCCGGGTCTGTCCTGATTACCCTCAGCGGCCCCGTGCAACACCCCGGCGTGTATGAGGCCGAGCATGGATCGCCGCTCAGCTCCCTCATGGACGCGGCGGGTGGATCGACCGAGGACGTACGCGCTGTCCTCATCGGTGGTTACGCCGGCGCATGGGTGGACGCTCGCCACCTGCACGCGCTGGCGCTCTGTGGGGAGGGGCTCGCGCCCTACGGCACCCGCCTTGGTGCCGGCATGGTGACGCTGCTTCCCGCCAGTGCCTGCGGGCTGGCGGAGACCGCCCGGGTGACCCGCTGGATGGCCGACGAAAGTGCCGGCCAGTGCGGTCCGTGTGTGCACGGGCTAGACGCCCTAGCGACGACCCTGGAGCAGACGCTCACCGGTTACGCCAAGTCCGACCACGCTGCGCGGCTGGCATATCTGAGTTCGGTCGTTGCAAGGCGCGGCGCGTGCAGTCACCCCGACGGAGCGGCCCGTCTGGTGGCAAGCGCGTTGGAGGTCTTCGCCGGCGAGCTTGCCGATCACGCTAGGCACGGGCCATGCGCGGCGTGCTCGCGCGCCGGCAGCTTGCCCGTCAACAGATACGGATCGGCTCGCCGCGGCGCCGATGGCCAGTCGGCCTCCGCCGGTACCCGACCGCGTGGTCGGGCCGCTGTGACAGCCGCGCGCGCCATAGGTATCAATTCGATGTCGTGGCGGCGCTCGGCGCCCGGGGCGTCGTGAGCGCGGGTGTGCCAACCATGGCGCGGCGTCGACAAGATCATCACCTTCGCGTCAACCCGATCACGTGCGTGGCCCATGGCATGTGCCACGAGCTGCTGCCCGAGCAGATAGCGCTCGACGAGTGGGGCTATCCGATACTAGGAGACGAGCCCGTTCCCGCGCACCTCGTGGCGCTCGCGCGGCAAGCCGTTCAAACCTGCCCAACGCGAGCGCTGCTGCTTGAGCGCCGACACGCGGCGACTCCCGAAGCGGGCACCGTTCGTGAGCCAGGTGGTCAGGTCCGTCCGAGGACCCCAATCAGGTGATCCGGCGACGAAGTGGTCGAGGCCCGGCGAAACTGCGCCTGATGCGGGTGCGACGGGCCGACTTACATATGCCGTACACGCCGCGCTCCCCGACCATCCTTGAGCGCCGCCGGATGAGGCACATCGCCCGTCGCGGCGGGATATTGCCGGATATCGCCGTGCGCTGCGCGTTTCTCTCACGGCGGTAACACGGGTTCGAATCCCGTTGGCGGTACTCCCGAACGGCTCAGCAATGCGGGCCGTTTCGTTCAGCCCCCGCGACCCGTGATGGGCTACGCGGCCTGGCTCTGCTCCGGCCAGAGGCCAGTCCGCACGCGCTCGTACAGCGTGTCGGGGGCGAGGTCTGCGCCGCCGGGCCAGCAGACGGTGCCGGTCTCGCTGTCCACGCGTACTTCGGCGAATCCCTCCGGCGTCCGGGCGTGATCGAACACGGGCCCACGCATACGGTCCAGGACCTCCACCTCGCCGACCAGGCTGTCGCTGAAC
>CAJCIJ010000258.1 GCA_903970315.1 Actinomycetota bacterium | reverse complement strand
CGTTGGAGGCGATGTTGTTGCTGTTCCAGCTGTGCTCCGGTGCGGTCCGCTCGTAGCGTCCATCCTCACGGCGCTGGCGCAGCAGGCCGTAGTGCTCGAGATAGTTGACTGTCTCCAGCAGCGAGAAGCCCCAGATCGCCTGGGCGACGAGATAGGGGAGGACCGTGATCCCGAAGACTGCCGTCAGCACACCGAAGAGGACAACGGTCATCGCCCAGGCGTTGAGGATGTCATTGCTCGGACTGAACGGCGAGCGGCCCATCCGTGCCAGGCGCGTACGCTCAAGGCCCCACGCCGAGCGCAGGCTGCCGATGACCGTGCGGGGCAGAAATTCCCAGAAGCTCTCACCCAAGCGGGCACTGGCGGGGTCCTCGGGCGTTGCCACGCGCACGTGGTGACCGCGGTTGTGCTCAATGAAGAAGTGGCCGTAGCCACTTTGGGCCAGTGCCACCTTGGAGAGCCAGCGCTCGGTGCTGTCGCGCTTGTGGCCGAGCTCGTGCGCGGTGTTGATGGCGATTCCGCTCACGATGGCAACCGTGAGAACCAGCCCTGCACGCTCCGGGAACGTCAGTCCGCCGTCGACCCAAAGCCAGCATGCGAAAGCCAGCCCGATGTACTGAAGCGGCAGAAACACGTAGGTGCACCAGCGGTAGTAGCGGTCGGCTTCCAGCGCCTTGATGATGCCCTCCGGCGGGTTGGACGGGTCAAGCCCGCGCAGCACGTCGATCACGGGGAAGATCCCGAACACAAGCATTGGGCCAAAGAACCAGAAGAGACCGAGGCTGGTGGCTTCGACGAGCCCGAACGCGATGAACGGGGCCAGCGGCACGATCAGCGCCAGCAGCCAGGCGTGGCGCTTGGGGTCATGCCAGGGGGTCGCTTGCGCCTCCAGCTGCGGCTGCTCCTGCGGGGCGCCGGCGGTCCAGTCGGCGGGGACCTCGCGCCAGTCGGTCGGTGAACCGGAGCGGGAGCGCTCGGCGAGCTCTGAATCCAGCGACGACGGCGCCAGCGGGCGGTCTAACGCGTCGGGTGTGGCCTGTGGAGTGTTCGACACGGGGGCGATCTCCTTGTCAAGGAGGGGAAGGGCGTCTGTCTGGTTGACAATATAGCGCTCGGCGTCCACGGTCTCAACAGGCAGGCAACGAATGTTCTAACACCTCACATCGGCGCCCGTCGTGACGCGCTTTAGACCTGGGCGGCCTTGCGGCGATCGCGCTGTCTGCGCAGCTCCTGTCGAGCGAGCGAGAGCTTGTGGACCTCGTCGGGGCCGTCGGCCAGGCGCAGCGTGCGCAGGTGCGCATACATCGCTGCCAGCGGGAAATCGTCGGAGACCCCGCCGCCGCCGTGGACCTGGATAGCGCGGTCAACGATTTTCAGGCAGATCTCCGGGACCGCGAACTTGATGCCAGAGATCTCGATGCGTGCGTGCTGGTTGCCAACCTCGTCCATCAGCCAAGCGGTCTTGAGCACCAGCAAGCGGGCCATCTCCAGCTCGATCCTGCTCTCGGCGATCCAGTCGCGGATGTTGGCATTGTGCGACACCGGCTTGCCGAACGTTTCGCGTTCGTCGGCCCGGTCGCACATGAGCTCCAATGCCCGCTCGGCGGCGCCGATGGCGCGCATGCAGTGATGGATCCTCCCGGGCCCGAGCCGGGCCTGCGCGATCAGGAACCCCATGCCCTCCCCGGCGATGATGTTCTCGATGGGAACGCGGACGTCGTTAAAGAGCAGTTCGCCATGGCCCTCGGGGTCGTGGTAGCCGAAAACGGGCAGGCTGCGCACGACCTCCAACCCGGGCGTGTCGATCGGGACCAGCACCATGGACTGCTGCTGGTAGGCGGGCGCCGACGGGTCGGTCTTGCCCATGACGATCAGGATTGCCAGGTTCGGGTGCATGGCGTTTGTGATCCACCACTTGCGCCCGTTAAGCACGTAGGAGTCGCCGTCGCGCTTGATCTGCATGGCGATGTTCGTGGCATCCGAGGAGGCCACGTCGGGCTCGGTCATGGCGAACGCGGAGCGAATGTCGCCGGCCAGAAGCGGTGCCAGCCATCGCTGTTTCTGCTCGGGGGTGCCGAATTCGTGCAGCACCTCCATGTTTCCGGTGTCCGGCGCGTTGCAGTTACATGCTTCGGCCGCGATCCATGTGCGCCCCATGATCTCGGCCAGGGGTGCGTACTCGCAGTTGGTCAGGCCGGCCCCATGCTCGGCATCGGAAAGGAACAGGTTCCATAGGCCGCGGTTCTTGGCCTCCGCCTTCAGCTGCTCGATTACAGGCGGGTGTGAGTGGGGGGAGGGGGCGCTGCGGATCTGCTCGGCCCACACGGGCTCTGCCGGCAGGACGTGTTCGCCCATGAACGCCTGCAGGCGGTCCCGGAGCTCTGTGGCGCGGTCGGAGGACCCGAAGTCCACGGTGGAAATCTAGACTCCCGACAGATGGGGGGGCATTCCGGCGCAAGAGCGATGCCGACGGTGGACCGCTGAGAATGGAGATGGCATCCGCCGCGGAGCCGGTAGCGGCCGCGCCACCGCAAGCCACAGGTCGGTGGCGCGACCAAGCCAGGAAGGCGCTGGTGGCAGGAGTCGTGATCGCGCTAGCGCTCGGCACGTGGCTGCGCATCCGCCTCCTGATCGGGGGAGAACTCGATTACGACGAGGGCGTCTACTGGCAATCACTTCGGGCTTTGCACGCCGGTCACGGCCTGTTCGGCTCGGTCTACAGTTCTCAGCCACCGGGTTTCCTGTTGCTCATGGCTCCCGTTGCTGGACTGGTGAGTCACTCGATCGTACCCGCTCGCCTTGAGGTTCTGGCGGTCTCGCTGGCGGGTTATGCCGCTGCGTCGGCGCTCGTGTGGCGCCGAGTGGGGGCAGCGGGCGCGCTGCTGACCTTGACCCTGCTCGCTGTGGACCCCGTGATCGTGCACGAGTCGGTCACGCTCCAGGCTGACAGCCCCGCGACCGCGCTCGGGCTGGTCGCGGTCTGGCTGTCGGACACGGCGACTGCCGCGCGCAGGCGCAGACGCAACGCGTTGGCCGTGCTGACAGGCGCCACGCTGGCACTTGCTGTGCTCGTCAAGCTCTTCGCGGTCGTCTTCGTCGTTGCCGTCGCAGTTATTTTTATAGACAGCACCAGAGCCAGGCTGCGGTGGCCGGACGTCGCCGACATGGTTGGCGGCGCAGCGATCGGAGGCATCGTGATGCTGGCAGGCCTCCTGTTGCCCTTCGTGGGCGTTTGGGGCGATCTTTGGCGCCAGGTCGTTACCGGCCATCTCGCCGCGGGAGTCACCATCGGCGGAATTTCCGCGACAGAAATGTATCGCGAGGCTCCTCTGATGGGCCTCGGGGCGGTCGGTCTGGCCGTCGCAGCCCGACTGCGCCCCGATGAGGCGATCGTGGGGGCCGCCCTTACCGTGCCACCAGTCGCCTTCTTACTCCTCTGGCGCCCCATCTTTCCGCACCACTTGGTACTCGCGGCGATTCCACTCACTGTCTGCGCCGCCTTACTGGTGGCGGCCGCTCGGCAGATTTGGACACGCGTGCGTCCCGGAGCGGCGGCGGCAGCGGCGGCAGCGG
>CAJCIJ010000257.1 GCA_903970315.1 Actinomycetota bacterium | reverse complement strand
GGCGGGGCCGTTGCCAGCGCCTCGGCGACCGCCTTCTCCACGACCGCCTCTGTATCTCCAGACCCGGCCTCAGAGCCCTGCTGGGCGTCGGTCCGCAGCGCCTGGGCGGTCTTTGAGCCGTCGCGATAGATCGCCAGCGCCTTGATACCGAGGTGCCATGCCTGCACGTAGGCGTCGGCGATGTCCTCGACCGTTGCCGTCTGTGGCAGGTTCACCGTCTTTGAGATCGCCCCCGAGATGAACGGCTGCACCGCGCCCATCATCTTCAGGTGGCCCATGTGTGAGATCGCGCGCTCGCCGACCGCCACGTCGAAGACCGCCAGGTGCTCATCGGCCAGGCCCGGCGCGCCCACGATCGTGCCGTGCTCGGAGATGTGCGCCTCGATCTGCTCGATCTGCGCCGCGGTGTAGCCGAGCGTCTGGAGCGCCAGCGGCACCGTGCCGTTGACGATCGTCATCTGGCCTCCGCCGACGAGCTCCTTGAACTTGACCAGCGAGAAGTCCGGCTCCACCCCCGTGGTGTCTGCGTCGAGCAGGAACGAGATGGTGCCCGTGGGGGCCAGCACGGTGGCCTGCGCGTTGCGGTACCCGTGCTCGGCGCCGGCGGCCACGGCGTCGTCCCAGGTGGCGCGCGCGGCGGCCAGCAGGTGGGTGTCGCGGCAGAAGTCGTCGGCGATCTCATATGTGGCGTCGCGGTGCATCCGCATCACGTCGTTGTGGGGCTCACGGTTTTCGGCGTAACGGTCATACGGGCCCATCGCGGCCGCGACCTCGGCCGATGTCAGATAGGCACGGCCCGTCATCAGCGCGGTGATCGCCGCTGCGGTGCCACGACCCTCGTCGGAGTCATATGGCACGCCGTCGGCCATCAGATAGGCGCCCAGGTTGGTGTAACCGAGCCCAAGCTGGCGAAACGCTCGCGCGTTGCGGCCGATCTCCTCGGTCGGGTAGCTGGACGGGGTGACGATGATCTCCTGCGCCAGAAAGACCACGTCCACGGCGTGGGTAAACGAGTCCACGTCCATCGTGCCGTCGGCGCGACGAAACCGCATCAGGTTCAGCGAGGCCAGGTTGCACGCCGAGTTGTCCACGTGCATGTACTCGCTGTTGTGGACGACCACGCCAGCCTGATCGGAGAGACACGCAACCGTGAACGTGTGTGCGCCCTCAACCTCCATGTCGAACACCGGCACCGGCTCAGCCAGGTCGTGGGTGGCGACCGAGCGCACGCCGACCGTGGTCAGTGTCCTGACCGCGTACTGAGAGTCGCCGTCGGGGCTGTCGGCGATGGCCCGTACCTGCATGCCCGTCACGAGCGTCTCGGCGGGCGCCCAGTCGCCGGAGGCAGTCAGAAAACGGTGCTCGGGCGTACAGCGGATGACTGTGCCGTCCTCCATTTCGACTGTGGTCAGGTGGCTGGCCATGCCCGCCACCCAGACCTTGTTGATGGACGAGATGACGCGTTCGTTGGCGTCGGGGTCAAAGGCCTCGACCATGGGCAGCGGCTCGCCCTTTGCCGACAGCTCAAAGAGCTCGTCGAAGGTCCACTCGCCCAGCGTCGCCCTGATGCGCGTGTCGCCCACAAAGCAGCAGGGGTTTGACGCGTTGATCCGCCCGGAGGCCGGGCAGGTGTGCCAGCGGTTGATGGTCGTGTCGTACTGCATCCCCGGATCGGCGCAACGCCAGGCGGCCTGCGCGATCTCGCCCATCAGTTCGCGCGCGGGAATCGGCTCGCCGATCGGCTGGCCATCGTTGCGCGCGATCAGGCTCCAGGGGCGATCCTGCTCGACTGCCTCCATGAAGTCGTCGCTGACACGCACCGAGTTGTTGGCGTTCTGGTACTGGATCGAGATGAAGCCGTCGCCGTCAATGGACATGTCAAAGCCGGCGTCACGCAGCGCCTGAGCCTTGTCCTCCTCCTTTGCCTTGCACCAGAGGAACTCACGGATGTCGGGGTGATCGACGTCGAGGACGACCATCTTGGCCGCGCGCCTTGTGCCCCCGCCGGACTTGATCGAGCCCGCCCAGGAGTCGGCGCCGCGCATGAAGGAAACCGGGCCCGATGCCGTCCCACCGCGCGACAGTGGCTCCATCGAGCCGCGGATCTTGGAGAGGTTGATGCCCGAGCCCGAGCCGCCGCGGAAGATCATCCCCTCCTTGGTGTTCCAGTCAAGGATCGACTCCATCGTGTCCTCGACGGAGAGGATGAAGCATGCCGAGGCCTGGTTCTTGGGGTCCCCGACGGGGTGCCAGCCGACGTTGAACCAGACCGGCGAGTTGAACGCCGCCAGCTGGTGCAGCAGGATGTAGGTCAGCTCGTCCTCGAAGGCCTGAGCGTCGTCCTCAGTTGCGAAGTAGCCACCGTCGCGTCCCCACTGCGCGATCGTGCCGGCCACGCGCGTGATCATCTGCTTGACCGAGTACTCGCGCTCGACCGAACCGGGCTGCCCGCGGAAGTACTTCTGAGCCACGATGTTCGTGGCGTTCTGGGACCAGTGCTTGGGGAACTCCACGCGGCGCTGCTCGAAGGCGACCTTGTCCCCGTGGCCGATACGGGCGTCTCGCAGCTCCCACTCCACCGTGTCAAAGGGGTCGGACCCGGGCGTAGTGAACCGGCGTGTGATCGACAGCGCCCCGTCGCTGTCGGCTGTCGCCGCCAGCCCAAAACCGTGAGCAGGCTCAGGCGAGGGCGTGTCGGTGGGAGCGGCGAGATGCGGGGCAGAATCCATGTGGTTCCTCTCTGTAACGGGTTCCGGGACGCTCATTGGGCGCGGGTCACTGGAACTGATGAGTGTCCTACTCGGGCCGGACGGAAAGGCCACGCCGGCGCACCGTCAGAGCGGGCTTTTGGCGTACTTCGATTCTAGGCTCCGCGACGGCCCCAGCGGGGCTTTTTGGCCTGACGCAATCAGGCCGAAGCCGGTGCGTGCGGAGTACTCATGATGCCGTCGTGTTCTCCTGTGCGGTCAACCACCGCGGCGCTTGGCATCGGGCGGCGATCCACCGGTTCCAAGCCGGCCGGCGACTGCGACGTGCCCACGGCGGAGTTGACCCAAAGTGCGGCGATCCAGACCAGGCAAGCCATGGTCACATGCACCCAGACCAGCTCGGTTGGCAGGTGGGTCTCGTACTGAACCGCACCCACGACGCCCTGCGCTGCGATCAGCAGGCACACCACAGTCAGGGCGCGCTGCACATCCGGGCCGCTGCGGAAATACCTCGCCCAAGCCCACAGGCCCACGGCGACGAGGCCAAAGAGGATCGCCATCTCGGAGTGGCGGTGGATGACGAAGTCCATCGTGCCGCGTCCTTCGAAGTCAAGGCGACTGATGCGCTGGCCGGGTTCGCCGCCGGCATGCGGCCCGGCGGCGGTTGCCGCGGTACCCGCAAAGATGGTCAACGCGCCCAGACCCACCAGTGCCCGGGCGCCCCAAAGAAGCCAGCGGTCGCGCTGGGGTCCGTTCTCGACGGCGGAACGGGGGTCGTCGTCGAGCGCGCGCTCGGCGGCACCCCGGGCGGGTACAGCTTGCGAAACGCGTGGCACGCGCGCGCGCGCGGCCACCCGTTTTGTGGGCTCGTGCGAGGCCCGCCACACGAGGGTCCAG
>CAJCIJ010000256.1 GCA_903970315.1 Actinomycetota bacterium | reverse complement strand
CGATCCCGCCGGCCGGAAACCCGTTTGACGCAAACAGCGAAGCGATCGTCAAGCGCGTGCAGCGGGTACATGCGCCCTTCCCCGTGGCCGTGGGCGGGCTGACGGCCTGGTTCAAGGCCCAGCTGGGGAGCATCCATTCGCACCTGCCCGTCGCCCTGGTGGTCGTCGCCGCGATGATGTTCGCCACCATCTTCGCGCTCACGGGGTCTGTGGTTCTGCCGTTTCAGACCCTGCTTATGAACCTGCTGACGCTCTGGTTTACGACGGGCATCCTCGTGCTGGGCTTCCAGAAGGGATGGCTGACAGGCGTGCTGGACTTCCGCTCGACCAAGGGGCTTGAACCGTCCAATCTCGTCGTCCTGTTCACGCTCGCGTTCGCGCTGGCCAGCGACTACGGCGTGTTCCTGCTGGGGCGCATCAAGGAGGCTCACGACAGCGGCATGCCCGATCGCGATGCCATCGCAGTGGGGGTGGAGCGGACCGGGCGCCTGGTGACGGCGGCGGCGCTGCTGTTCTGCGTGGCCATGGGCGCGCTTGCCAGCTCAAGCGTGCTGTCGTTGAAGGAGTTGGGGTTCGGCGCAGCGCTGGCCGTCGCCATCGACGCGAGCATCGTGCGCGCCATGCTCGTGCCCTCGACCCTGGCGATCATGGGGCCCTGGAGCTGGGCTGCCCCGCGGTTCATGCGCGTCCTGCACGCTCACATTGGCATCTCCGAGGGCGACTCGCTGCCGGCCATGGGCATCCTCGACAACGGCGCCCGAGGCCCGCTTGGCACGGACGTCCAAAGCCCCGCCGGCGGTGATGCCCGGCCCCCGCTTGGCGAGGGCGAGGAGCCCCCGCTGGTGGGCGATCCAGAGGTGCCGCCAACGTCGCGATCGAGCCTCTGAAACCCGCCTGCGAAGGGGGCCGAACCACGGTGCCCAGGGCGCGAAACCCCGCTTGCGCAGGGGTTTGCGGGTTGCTAGACTTCGCCCATGGAGGACGGACAAGGACGTCGGACGGTGGTCTTCGACCCGTCCCCGGACGGGACTAGCGCGCCCTATAAGGCCCGCGTCGCCTCGGTCGGCAGATACCTGCCGCCCACGCAGCTGACCACCGACGACCTGATGGCGTCCACACGCCACAACACCAAGATCGACCTCCAGCGCTACACGGGAGTGCGTGAACGCCGCGTGCTCGACGGCGACGGCGACTCCCACCTGCTGGCGGCAAACGCCGCCCGCGACGCCCTGGAGCACTCAGACCTGGAGCCTGGCGATCTGGAAGCGATCGTCGGTTGCTCGATCACCCGCTCACGCGGCTCCGACGGCAGGACGTGGGGACTTGAGCCGCCGCTGGGCAAGGTTGTCGCCCAGCAGCTCGGCGCGTCGCGCGCGATCTCATTCGATGTGGGCAACGCCTGCGCGGGCATGCTCACGGGGCTCTTCGTGCTCGCCAACTGGGTGCGCACAGGGGTCATCAAGCGGGGCATGGCGGTCAGCGGCGAGAACATCTTCCCCCTGGCGCGCAACGCAACCGGTCACGTCCGCAACCTGCTCAGCCGCGAGGTGGCCTCGCTGACCGTCGGCGACGCGGGGGCGGCGATGATCGTCGAACAGGCGCCGGACGACTCCCAGGACATCCTCTTCGGACTCACCACAGTCGCCAAGCACAGCCGTCTTTGCGTGGCGCACGTGGACCACGACGACCCGGGCGCGCGCATGTTCACCAAGCCAGTGGCGCTGCACAACGCAGCCATGAAGAACATGCCGGTCGTCTACCAGCAGGTGCTTGAAACGTTGGGGGTGCCGCTTGAAGAAGTGCACCACGTGATCCCCCATCAGACCTCCAAGGCGGCGATCAAGACGGGAATCCGCAAGATCACCGAGCACCTGGGCCAGTCGCTGCACAGCCATGCGGTCATGACTGTGGATCGCTACGGCAACACCGCCTCCACCAGCCACACGGTGGCGTTCGTCGACGAGCTCGACGGCGAGCACGTGAGTGCAGGCGAACGGGTCGCGATGCTGGCTCTGGCCTCGGGACTGGTGGTCGGCGCCATGGTCTTCACCGCCGACGACGCACTGGTGGCAAGCCGTTCATCGCAGGCCACCAAGACAACTTCCGGCTCGGACCCGCATAGCAGCGGGAACGGGAACATCAACCTGACGGGGAAGCGGGACATCAACCTGACGGGCAACATCGACGAAGCACTTGTGGGGAGCCATGCCAACAACAATTGAGGGAATCACAGTCACCAAGGGCCGACGCGTACTGCGTGCGCCCAGCGGTCTGCGGCTTGCAGTCAAGGCCGGACGCCAGGCACTGAAGAGCACGGGTCTTGAGCCCGGCGACACCGACCTGCTGCTAAACGCCGGGATCTACCACGAGCGCCAGATCGGTGAGCCCGCGATCGCGGCTCTGATCCAGGACGACCTGGGCGCCAACACGGGCGACGTGAACCTGGAGAACCGGACCACGTTCTCCTTTGACGTGGTCAACGGCTCCTGCGGCGTGCTGTCGAGCATCCAGATCGCCGACGGATTCCTGGCCACCCATTCGATCGCCACGGCGCTGGTGGTGGCAAGCGACGTCAGCCCAGGGCGCAGGCTCTCGCCCGACTTCCCCTACAGCCCCGCCGGCGGTGCGCTGGTTTGCGGCTGGACCGAGGAGGAGGGCCGCGGCCTTGGTGCGATCCGCTGGCACGACGCCCCCGACGGCGGCGAGTCGTTTCACTCCGAAGGCGAATACCCCAACGGGCGCAACATCATCGCCATCCACGAAGACCCGTCGTTTGCCGAAAAGGCCGGCGCCGCAGCCGCGACGGCCGCCGAAGAGGTGCTCAATGACTCAAACCTCCAGGCGTCGGACATCGACCTCTTCATCGCCAGCCCCGGCGTGCCCAAGTTCACACAGGTGCTGACCGATCGACTCGGCGACCTCGGCGACAGGCTGATCGCGGCCGAGCCCGACCTGCACACGGTGGGCTTCGTGGGGGCGCTCGAGGAGGCTGTGCGCACCGGCGCCTGGGCCAAGGCAAAGACGGTGCTGTTCATCTGTGGCGCAGCCGGCGTCACGGGTGGCGCCGCCATCTACCGTCCCTAGCCGCCGGACTGCCCCGTGGCGCGCATCCCGCCGCTGCGGGAGTCCGAATGGGATCCCGAGCTTGCGCCGATTCTCGGTGTCGAGCTCGCGGGCGCGGGGACGCGCCTTGGCGACAACAACATCTTCGCCACGCTGGCGCGACACAAGGACCTGTTCAAAGCGTGGCTGCCTCTGGGCGGCTTCCTGCTGGGCGCCGGCGTGCTCGGCGCCCGCGAGCGCGAGCTGGTGATCCTGCGCACCGGCTACAACTGCTCCTCGGAGTACGAGTGGGGCCAGCACGTGCGCATATCGCAGCTGCTGGGCATCGGCGCGGACGAGATCCAGCGCGTGGCAGACGGGCCCGACGCCGACGGCTGGAGCGAGGCCGACGCGGCGCTCCTGCGCGCTGCCGACGAGCTGCACACGCACTCCAAGGTCACCGACGACACCTGGGCGGCACTCGCCGATCGCTACGACGAGGCGGCCCTGATCGAGCTGGCGATGCTCGTGGGGCACTACCACATGGTGGCGTTTGCGCTGAACTCCCTGGAGGTCGACCTCGACGACGGCCTGCCCGGCTGGCCGCAACCGCGCTGATCGCGCCTATCATCTGGATGTACGCGCTTTGCGCGACCCGGACGCGTGCGCGACCGGGCGCGACTATGCCCAGTGGCCGCTGTTTGAGGGGATGGTGGGTCGTTTGCTGACTGACATCGACAACCGGGGATCCGGGCACGGCCGGGCGGCGCTCGCGAGGGTGGCGCTGGGGTGCGTGCTTGCGCTGGCCGCGGCGGCCACCATGGCCGCCTCAGCACAGGGCGCCCAGACGGCGTCGCTGAAGACCCGTCTGCTGCCCGAGAAGCTCGGCGCAAGCACAACGATCTCGGTCCAGCTGGCGATCAACGGCATTGACGGCGCGCCGGTTTCACCGCTGACGGGCTTTGCGCTGAGCCTGCCCAGAGGGATGGGACTCGTGGAATCGACGCTGGGGTTGGCCAACTGCAAGGCGGCCGCGCTTCTGCGGTCGGGCCTGAGCGGCTGTCCGATCGACTCGCGCCTGGGGACCGGCCACGCCACCGTCGAACTCCCCTTCGCCTCGGGCCCGATCGACGCCGACGCCGAAGTGACGCCGCTGATCACACACGCCACGCCACCGGCGGTGCTGTCGGCGCTGCTTTTCATCAACGTCGTGACACCGGTGTTCGGCCGCCTCGTGCTTCCGGCAAACCTCGATGAAAGCTCAAAGGCGGCGGCCGAGCAGCTTGCAACGGGCCCCCTTACGCCCGTGCCCCTGGGCCCCGAAGGCCCCGACGCCGTGGTCCGGACCCTGACCGCCACGGTCGGGCCCCGGCACCTGACCTACTACAAGCACGAACGCTCAAAGCGTGGGCCCTACAAGCCCAAGGGGTTGACACTCCCGTCACGCTGTCCGCGCAGGGGCTTTGTGTTCGCCGCCAGCCTCAGCTTCTTGGACGGGTCGCACGTGACCGCCCGCAGCCGCGTGCCCTGTCCGGCATGAACCATCGACAGGCGCGCGCATCGGCTGGTGGTGGCGCCCAGGCCCGCCCCGGCTGCGCGGGCGGGCCGGCTCGTCGTGGCACGCGAGCTGGGCTGCTGGGGGCAGCCGCTGCTGCGGCTGCCACGGCACTCGCCCTCTGGCCGGCCGCCGCGCCGGCGCTCCCGGATGGTCGCGCCTACGAGCTGGTGACACCCGTCGAAAAGAACGGCTTGCCCCCGGAAGAGGCCGTGCCGGCGATCGGCGGGGACGCCGTGGACTGGCAAGCCCAGGGCGGGCTGGGGCCGGCCGCAGCCCCCGGCCTGAACCTGTACCAGTCGCGGCGCACGGGCACTGGCACCAGTGGCTGGCAAACCAGCGCCCTGACCCCTGCACCCGCGACTCCC
>CAJCIJ010000255.1 GCA_903970315.1 Actinomycetota bacterium | reverse complement strand
CCAGTCTACACCCCGCGGCAAAGCCGACGGTGCGGCTCAGTCGCGCGACTCGTTGCGTACCCGCCAGGCCATGCGCGACTGAAGCGACCAGAGCTCGATGAACCCCGGGGCGGCGGCCTGGGAGAACAGCCCCCCGGACCCCGCAAAGGAGGCCAGCGAGGCGTCGTAGACGGCATACGGCGAGGAACGTCGGATGACGCGGACCGATCCCTTGTACAGCTTGAGCTCGATCGTCCCGGTCACGAACCGGTTTGCGGCGTCCATATAGGCGTCAAGGTCGGCGCGAAGCGGCTCCCACCAGAGTCCGGCATAGACCAGGTAGCCCCATCGCTGGTCGAGCATGGGCTTGAACTGGTTCTGGTGGATCGTGGCCACGAGGCGCTCAAGCTCCTGGTGAGCGGTGAGGATGATGGCGGCGGCGGGAACCTCATAGATGTCCCTGACCTTCAGTCCCACGATCCGGTCCTCGATGTGGTCGACGATCCCCACACCGTGGCGTGCGCCGATCTGGGCGGCGCTTTCGATCAGGTCCACCAGTCCCATTGGCTCGGAGTTCAGCGCCACAGGCAGGCCGTGTTCGAAGGAGACGGCGACGGTCTCGGGCTCATCGGGCGCCTGCTCGGGCCTGGTAACGAGGTTGAAGACGTCGTCGTCGGGAGCATGGTCAAGCTCCTCGATCCAGCGGCCCTCCGATGAGCGACCCCAGAGGTTGTCGTCGATGGAGTACGGCGCCACCTCGGTGCCTCCCTTGACGGGGATGCCGTGCTGGCGCGCGTAGGCGACCTCCTCCTCGCGGCCCATCTGCCAGGTACGAACGGGCGCAATCACCTTCAACTCGGGCGCCAGCGTGGCCACGGTGGCCTCGATCCGCACCTGGTCGTTTCCCTTGCCGGTGCACCCATGGGCGATCGAGTCGCACCCAAGTCGTCGAGCATGCTCGACGGCGAGCTTGGCGATCAGGGGCCGTCCCAGCGCAGTGAACAGCGGGTAACCGCCGCCGTAGAGCGCGTTGGCCTTGATGGCGGGCGCGAGGTACTCGGCGGCGAACTCCTCGCGGGCGTCCACCACGACGCACTCCAGGGCTCCGAGCATTTCGGCTTTGGCGCGGACCGCCGTGTAGTCCTCCCCGGGCTGGCCGAGATTCACGGTCAAGGTCACAACCTCGGCGTCGTAGTGATCCTGGATCCACTTGAGCATCACGCTGGTGTCAAGCCCGCCCGAATAGAGCAGCAGCACACGTCCGACTTCGGTGGGGTCGGCCTCGTATGAGCTGGTGCGGGGCCAGTCGGCGGGATTGGGGCCTGGAGCCGTTTCGGCGTCGCTGGGCGCTGTGGGAGGGTCGTCCGGCGTCATGGGCGCGAAAGGCTACTGAGCGCCTCGCCCATGCGGCGCACGCCCTCACGCGCCTGGTTGGCGTCGATGATCAGCGGTGGCAACAGGCGCACGGTGGCGGGTCCGGTGGCGTTGACCACGAGTCTCTGCTGGGTCAGCGCCCGCGCCACCGTTTCGGGTGCGTCCCCGTCGATGTCGCAGGCGAGCATCAGCCCCCGCCCGCGCACCTCCCGCACTGCGGGCAACTCGCCCAGTTCAGCGGCGATTGCCTCTCCGATCTGGTGCACGCCGGCCAGCAATTCGGGGTCGTCGATGATGTCCAGGGCGGCCAGCGCGGCGGCGGCAACCACGGGGCCGCCGCCGAATGTGGTGCCGTGATCGCCGGGAACCAGGACGTCGCCGTGGTCGCGATCGGTGATGAGGGCGCCGATCGGCAGGCCGCCGCCAAGCCCCTTGGCGACGGTGATGGCATCGGGCCGGACACCGAGCTGCTGATAGGCCCACAGCGTCCCCGTCCGCCCCATCCCGCACTGGACTTCGTCGAAGATGAGCATGGCGCCGTGCTCGTCGCACGCCGTGCGAGCGGCCGCCAGAAGCTCGTCGTCGAGCACGTGCACGCCGGTCTCGCCCTGGATCGGCTCAAGCAGCACGGCGGCGGTGTTGTCGTTGACGGCGCGCAGGAGCGCCGCTGCGTCGCGCGCAGTGGCACGAAAGCCGCCGACGAGCGGAACGAAGGGCGCCTGCTTTGCCTCCTGCGGGGTCGCCGACAGCGCTCCGTAGGTGCGCCCGTGAAAGGCGCCCATCACCGTCACGATGTCCCCTTTTCGCTTGGCCTTGCGAGCGAGCTTGATTGCAGCCTCATTGGCCTCGGCGCCGGAGTTGCAGAAGAACACCTTGCCGCCAAGGCTTGACTCGGCCAAGCGCTCGGCCAGCCGCACGGAGGGCTCGGAGTAGAAGAGGTTTGAGGTGTGCATCAGTCTCTCGGCCTGCTCGCGCACGGCCGCCACCACCCGGGGATGGCAGTGCCCCACGTTGTTGACCGAGATGCCGCTGAGAAAATCCAGGTACTCGTTTCCGTCGCTGTCCCAGAGCAGCGCCCCCGCTCCGCGCACGAAGGCCACGGGAGCCCGCGCGTAGGAGCCGATGACGTGCTCGTTATCCAGCCGCTCCAGTTCGCCCAGCAGTCCCTCTGTCCCGCCTTGCCCCTCGCCGTCGGAATCGCGCGCGCGCGCGGCCACCCCAAATGGAACGTTCACCACCCCTCCTCCCGGCCCCGCCTCACAGCCCGGCCTCGATCTTGGTGCCGACGCCGGCATCGGTAAACAGCTCCAAAAGCAGCGAGTGCGCAACGCGCCCATCGACGATGTGCGCGGCGTCGACGCCGCCGTCGATGGCGTCGACGCAGGCGGCGAGCTTCGGGCGCATGCCGCCCTCCA
>CAJCIJ010000254.1 GCA_903970315.1 Actinomycetota bacterium | reverse complement strand
AGCAAGAGCACCGCCGCAACGAGTATCACGATGCGCGCCATCAGCCCTCAGTACACCTCATATCGCGGCGCCACGGGCCGCCGCCGGGCGAACACGCCGATCAGCGCCAGCCCGAAGACGAAGCCCCCGATGTGCGCGAAGTTGGCGACACCGCCGCCGCTGCTGGAGCCGCTCAGCTCAGCTTCAAAGACCTGGAGCGCAAACCACGCGCCCAGGAGGACTACCGCGGGCAGCTCCACGACGGTCACGAAGAAGACGATCAGGACAAGCGTGAGAATCCGCGCCCGCGGGTAGAAGATCGCATAGCCCCCCAACACGCCTGCGATGGCTCCCGACGCGCCGAGGACGGGGACCGTCGAACCGGGGTCTGAGGCCACCTGGGCGGCCAGGGCCACCAGGCCCCCCAGCAGGTAGAAGACCACGAAGCGGCCTCTGCCCATCGCATCCTCGACTGCCGGGCCGAAGATCGCCAGAAAGAGCATGTTGAAGCCGATGTGGAGTATGTCGGCGTGCATGAACATCGAGCTGGCGACCGTCTCCCACGGGGCCAGCAGCGACGACTGTTTGACGCCTTGCACCGCAGTCGGTAGCCCTGGCCCGCAACGGACCGCTGCCGCTTCGCCGAGCACAGTGCGTGCAGTCAGCAGATAGCAGTGCGCACCGGGGTGCGCCAGGGCATACGGGATCAGGCTGAATCGATCCTCGACGCCCGGCGATGGGCCGCCGATGAGGTTGCCGCCATGGCTTGTCGCCAGCAAGTACACCAGCACGTTGATTGCGACCAGGGCCACGGTGACCAGCGGGAAGCGGTCCTTGTGGATGTTGTCCTTGATGGGAAACACGGGCCAGGGTTCACCGGGCTGCTCGCCGGGCCATCGCGGAGGGTACCCTCGCTCGCGGCGCGTTCCGTCGCGGCTCGAGGCGCCGGCCGCCTCTGGGCAGCCGGCGCGTTGCGTACGCCGCTTCTCCGCTTATGGGGCGCCACCCTTATGGCGCCGCCCGGCCAGACCTGCCCCGCGGCTCTACGCTGCCGCTGTGTCGGCTGCGGGCGTTGGGAGCGCAGTCGGCGAACTGGCGGCGCGCTCGCGCACACCGTCCGCGGTGGCGCCGGCAGCATGCTCGTCGGCGTGGTAGCTGGACCGCACGAGCGGCCCCGCGGCGACATGCTCGAAGCCAAGCGCGTACGCCGCATCCTGGAGTGCCTTGAACTCGTCGGGATGCCAGTAGCGCACCACCGGTAGGTGGCGCTCCGACGGCCTCAGGTACTGACCGACGGTGAGAACCTGCACGCCGTGGTCGCGTAGTGTCGAGAACGTCTCCACCAGCTCGTCGTGGGTCTCGCCCAGCCCAACCATCAGCCCAGATTTGGTCAGGACCTGATCGCCACCCATCTCTTTGGCCAGCGCCAGCACGCGACAGGAGCGGGTGAACTCCGAGCCGCGACGCGCGACCGGGTACAGGCGCGGCACGACCTCCACGTTGTGGTTGAACACGTCCGGGCGCTCGGCGATGACCTTCGCCAACGGCATCTCCTGACCCTGGAAGTCCGGTGTCAACACCTCGACCTTGCACGCCGGTGCCTGAGCGCGCACCTGGCGGATCACCCCCACGAATGCTCCTGCACCCTTGTCCGGCAGGTCGTCGCGGTCGACCGAGGTGATGACCGCGTGGCGCAGGCCCATTCGCGCTATCGAGCGCGCCACCCGCGCCGGCTCAAGCGGGTCATGCCAGGTCGGCGTCCCCGTCTTGACGTTGCAGAAGCCGCATCGCCTCGTGCACGTGTCCCCCAGGATCATGAACGTGGCCGTGCCTCGCTCCCAGCACTCGCCGACGTTGGGGCATGCGGCCTCCTGACAGACCGTGTGGAGGTTCTCGGCCCGGATCAGCTCGCCCAGCTCCCTGTAGCGGGTGCCTCCCGGCGCCGGCACCTTGAACCACGGCGGCTTGCGCTCGCGTAGCGGGCGAACGTCACTGCCCAGCACGTCCAGCACGTCGCTACCCCCGGGGCGACTGCGCGAGCGGGTGGCCGTGGGGGTCACGCGGCCACCGTCGCCTCCGGTTGCGGGTGCGCCACAGGCGACCAAGCAGGCACGCCCATCAACCCCAGCTCCAATGGTTCGACGACCCGACCCTGGCGGCCCATCAGCCGGCACAGGTGCCCGCTCACGCTTGCGCGAAGTCCTGTCATCAGGTGCTCGTCGCCGGGTCCACGGCTCGTCAGCTCTGCGCCCAGCGACGTCATGCGGACGCCCTCAAGCCCGCACGGGACCACCCACGAAAACGGGGCCAAATCGTTGGTCACGTTGACGGCGAAACCGTGCGCCGTCACGCCTCGGGACACGTGGACCCCGATGGAGGCGATCTTACGGTCTGCCACCCACACGCCCGTGTAGTCCGCTCCCTCGCTCGCACGCGAGCGGGCACGCAGGCCGTGGTCGGCCAGCGCCGCCACGATCGCGTGCTCCATCGTGCGCACGTGCGCAACCACGTCGGTGACACGCGCAAGCGGGTACCCCACCAGTTGGCCGGGGCCGTGGTAGGTGACCTTGCCCCCGCGGTTGGTGTCCACCACGTCGATGCCTCTTTCGCGGTACTCCTGATCGCCGAGCGGCAGCTCGGCGGGGTCAGAGCGCCGGCCGCGTGTGTACGTCGGTGGGTGCTCCAAGAGGAGCAGTACGTCCGGAAGCTCATCGGCCTGACGCTGCGCGCGGATGCTGTCCTGGATAGCCACCGCCTCCAGATACGGGACCGTGCCCAGGTGGCAGATCCACAGTTGCTGGGAGGACTCCACGTCGAGCATCGGCTCTCTTCAGCGTAGCGTCGTGCCACTCACAGCGTCAGGGCTGCCGGCTGTTCGAGCAGCTCACGGACGCGCGCCATAAAGCGCGCCGCGTCGGCTCCGTAGAGCATGCGATGATCGCACGCCAGCGTGGCAAACACCGTGTTACGGGCCACAATCCCGCCCGCCCGGACCACCGCTCGTGGCGTCAGCGCTCCCAGGCTCATTATCGCCGCCTGTGGCGGGTTGATGATGGCCTGGAAGCTGTCCACGCCGTGCATTCCGAGGTTGGACACCGTGAACGTTCCCCCCGACAGCTCCGGGGGGGTGATGGTGCCCTGGCGCACCCGTTCGGCAAGCGCGCGCGTCTCGCGCGCAATCTCGCCCAGCGACTTGATGTCTGCGTCGAACACCGTCGGAACCACCAGTGCGTCGTCGAAGGAGTCCTCCGCCTCCACCGCGACCGCCACACCAACGTTGATCCGTGAGTGCAGCTGGATCTGCCCGTCGCGGTAGCTGCCGTTGACCCGGGGATGCTCACGCAAGGCCAGCGCACACGCCTTGACCGCCATGTCGTTGTACGTCGGTGCCCCCTTCACGTGCTGCGCAAGCTGTGCCCGCATCGCCACGCACTCCTCCATGTCAATCTCGACCTGGACCGTGAAGTGGGGGATAGTCGCCTTGGACTCGGCCATGCGCCTGGCAATCAGCTGCTGGGTCCGCGTAAGCTCGCGCGCCGTACTCTGCCCCTTGGCCCTGAGCACCTCCGACACCGCCGGCGCGACCCCCACGCCGTCGCTGTGGCCCGAGTTGTCCGGCACCGGCTTGTCGGGCACATTCGGGGTGTCGGCAGGGACCGCCGCGCTGCTCCCAGCCGCCTGCACGTCGGCCCTGACGATGCGTCCCCCGGGCCCACTGCCGGCCAGTCCCTCCAGTGCAACTCCAGTCTCGGAGGCTATGCGTCGGGCCAGCGGCGATGCCTTGACGCGGCCAGTCGGCGCCCTCTGCACCTCCGCCTCCTGGGTGATCGGTGCAGCCTCGGCTTGGAGAGTCGGCGCAGCCCCCACCGGGAACTGCGCTGGGCCTGCCGATGCCTCCGCCGGCTCTGTGACCGCGTCGCCGGCCCCGCCGGCGCCCGTTCTGGCAATGATGTGCCCTATGGGAAGGGTGTCTCCCTCGGCGGCCAGCAGTTCCAGCACGCCGTCCTGATCGGACTCGTAGACCATCGAGGCCTTGTCGGTCTCGATTTCCACGATCTCCTCCCCTCTGACCACGCTGTCTCCGGAACGTTTCAGCCAACGCAGTATGGTCCCTTGTTCCATGGTGTCCGACAGGCGCGGCATCACTATGTCGGCCATCGGTGTCCCTTCGAGCGTGTTGCCGGGCACGAGTTGTGGGAGTTCTCAAAACCGGTGGCCGCGCGCGCGCGCGTGCCACGCGTTTCGCGAGACACCATCGGACGCGTCTCGGTCATCCCGCTGGGACCTTGGGCGCTTCGGAGAGCGCTCTCAGGGCTGCCTCAACTACCTGTCGCGTATGTGGGTATGCCACATCCTCCAGCGCCTTTGAGTACGGCATGGGCACGTCGGCCCCGCTCACCCGCTGGATCGGGGCATCCAGCGAGTCGAACGCCTGCTCGGCAACCAGCGCCGCCAGGTTGGCACCAACGCCTCCGTGTGGCCAGCCCTCCTCGACGATGACAAGCCGGCCCGTCTTTGCGACCGACGCCAGGATCGTGCCAAGGTCCAGGGGGCGCAGGGTCCGCGGGTCGATCACCTCGGCATCTACCCCGTGCTCGCGCTCCAGCACCTCCGCAGCCGTCTCCGCCGTTCGGGCCTGGCGTGAGATCCCCACCACCGTCACGTCGCTGCCCTGTCGGCGCACCGCCGCGCGTCCGAACTCGACCAGGTGGTCGGTCGGTGCCTCGGGCACCTCCCCACGCTCCCCGTACAGCGACTCGTGCTCGATGAACACCACCGGGTTCTCGTCTCGGATCGCCGACTTCAACAACCCCTTGGCGTCGGCCGCCGTGGACGGGACTGCCACGAGCAGTCCGGGCACCTGAAGGAACATGGCCTCCAGGCAGTGCGAGTGTGTGGGCCCCAGCTGATGGCCCGCCCCCTGCGGCATCCGCACCACCATGGGGACGCGTGCCTGGCCTCCGAACATGTAGTGGATGTGCGCAGCGTGGTTGACAATCTGATCGAACGCCAGCAGGGCGAAGTTGATGGTCATCAACTCCACCACCGGCCGCATGCCAGTCATAGCCGCGCCCACGCCCATCCCCACGATCGTGTTCTCCGAGATCGGCGTGTCGCGTACCCGACGCTCTCCGAACTCCTCAAGCAGTCCCTCGGTGACCTTGAACGCTCCGCCAAACACGCCAATGTCCTCGCCCATCAGAAAGACCCGCTCGTCCCTGCGCATCTCCTCGCGCAGAGCCTCGCCCAGGGCCTCGCGGTAGCGCATCGTCGCCATCAGGCCTCCACCTGCTCTGGTTCGCCGCCGGCGCCCTGCCAAGAGGCATCGTCGGCCTCCTGCAAGGCCGCCGTGATCTGCTGTGGGATCTCGCCCGCGCTGGCCTCCGTGGGCGGCTGCTCGTCCCCATCCCCAGGCGACTGGGGGGTTCCAAAGGAGTACTGACCGCTCACCTGGTCGCCGAGCACGTAGACGTCTTCGTAAAGCGAACCCGGCGCTGGAAACGGGGACTCGTCGGCAAACTGCACTGCCTCCTCCACCTGGAGCCGCGCGGCATCGTCCAGGGCTTCGTAGCGATCGTCGTCCAGGATGCCCTCGCTCTGGAGGCGAGACCTGAACGTGTCCAGGGGATCGCGCTTGCGCCATTGAGCAACCTGCTCCTTGGTGCGGTAGCGCTCGGGGTCGGCCATCGAGTGGCCGCGGTAGCGGTACGTGATCGCCTCGACCAGGATCGGCCGATGGTCGTTGCGAGCCATCCGCACCGCGTGGTCGACCACGCGGTGGGTGTCCGCCACGTCCATGCCGTCGCAGCGCCACCCCGGCACGCCAAAGCCCTCGCCTCGCGATCTGAGCTCGGTGACTGCCGAATGACGCTCCAACGATGTGCCCATGCCGAACTGGTTGTTGGTAACCAGGAACACGATCGGCAGGCCCCAGAGGGCCGCCAGGTTCATCGTTTCACTGAACGTGCCCTGGTTGCACGCGCCGTCGCCCAGCGTGCACAGGGTCACCTCGTCGGCGTTCTTCAGCTTCGACGCCAATGCAATCCCCGCCGCGATCGGCAGGTTGCCGCCGACGATCCCGTAGCCACCCATGAACCGACGCTGGCCGTCGAACATGTGCATCGACCCTCCGCGGCCGCGCGAGCAACCGTCGACGCGCCCGAAGAGCTCCGCCATGACCCGCCCCGGTGCGGTGCCCCGGACCAGGGCATGTCCGTGCGAGCGGTATGTCGATACAAGGTAGTCGTGCTCGTGCAGGGCGCGTGCAGAGCCCACGATCGCAGCCTCCTCGCCGATGGCGAGATGTAGGAAGCCGCCCACCTTGGCCCTTGCGTACATCTCTCCTGCCCGCTCCTCAAAGCGGCGGATGAGCAGCATTGTGGCCATCCACTCCAGAGCCACCTCGGCGTCCAGCGGTTGGTGAGCGTCCGTCGCGGTCAATGCGCTAGACCCATGAGTCGGAGTCCCGCAGCGGGCTGCCACTGGCTCGCGGCGTTGGATCGGCTGCGTTGTCGCCATCAAGCCAGCGTTCGGCGAACTCCTCCGGTTGCACCTGCGAGAGATCCGCACGAAGCGCCCGAGCCAGACGGGCCGCTCGAAGTGGCGTCAGGTTCCAGGCCAGCAGGACTTCGCCGCTCGCCACGTCCACGACCTCGACGTGGTCTACGCGCCCCGGGCCCGCAAGCGCGGCAGGCATCCATCCGCCGCGCCTGACCAGGAGTCTGTAGGCCCGGTTGGCCCTCACTGTGCCAGCGCCCCCAGCTCGTCAACGGTCTCGTGGTTCACGGACGCCAGTACACCGCCGCGGCTTGCCGCAACGTGGGCCGCTGCGGCATCGAGGCAGTCCTCACCAACAAACAGACCGCCCGCAATGCGCACCGCGGGTAGCTCGCTGACGCCCAACGCCGCCGCATGCGCCGTGGCGGTGGCCAGCTGGCCACCCACGGTCTCCATTTCGATTGCGCGCAAGATCGCAGTGGGGTGCATCTCACACGCTGCACCCGCTATCAGCACGTACTCGATCTCTCCCAGGTCGTGACCGCCCGCAAACGCTTGGCGAAATGCCGCCTGGCAGAAGGCCACCGTTCGCCCAATGCTCTTGGCGTACGTCGCCGCCCGCATTGCCGCGCGGCTGTCAAACGGGTACCGGTCGGGCATCCGCAGCTCCTGGAGGCCAAGCTCGCGAGCCCTTTCGGCAAGCGCCGGCTCGTTCCGTTCACTCGTACCCCCTTGGTCGGCAGCGCCCCGCTCTCGGCCCAGGTCCCTCTCGAGGACCGGCTGCCACTCCAACGGCGTCGGCAGGACCTGGAGCACGCGCTCGGCTGCCAGGTAACACTCCGGGCTGCCAAGATCGAAATAGAACGCAGCATCCGGTGGGCCGGCGTCGATAGAGGTCACGCTGAGAGCCTAGCCGCGCGCCGGCGGTTGCTCGTTGGGTCCAGGCGCGCCCGCTAAGACTGCGGCGCAGGCCGAGCTCAGCCGTGGATCAGCCAGCCGTCGGCCGCGCGCGCGGCCTCCATGACGGCCTCCGACAGCGTGGGATGACCGTGAATCATGCGTGCCACCTCTGTGTAGCCACCCTCCAGCGCACGCACGTTCACAAGCTCCTGGATCAGCTCCGTGGCGCGGCCGCCCACGATGTGACCGCCGAGCAGCTCGCCGTACTGCTTGTCGCCAACGATCTTCACCAGCCCCGATCGATCGCCGTAAACGGTCCCCCCGCCGACAGCGCCGTATGGGACCTTGCCCACCACAACATCGAAGCCCTGCTCGCGCGCCTGTGCCTCGGTGAGGCCGAACGAGCCCACGTTGGGCGTGCAGAAGGTGGCGCGCGGGATGTCCAGATAGGCGATCGGGTGGGTTGCCAGGCCAGCGGCAGCCTCGACCGCAATGATCCCCTCGTCGGATGCCTTGTGTGCGAGCGCCGGCCCTCTCACGAGGTCGCCAATCGCAAACACCCCGGGAATCGAGGTGTGCATGGCGCCGTCCACCGACACGAAGCCCGCCTCGTCCAGTGCCACTCCTGCCGCCTGGAGACCCAGGCCTGCGGTATCCGGCGCCCGGCCCGTGGCGATAACCAGGTAGTCCACCTCGGTCTGCTCGCCGGCGTAGGCAAGGGTCACGGAGCTGTCGCCAGGCGTCACCCTTTCCAGCGGAGTGCTCGTGAGCACCTTGATCCCCTGTGCCTTGAACCCTCGCTCGACCAGGCGCGATATGTCGTGGTCCTCTGCCGGCAGGACACGCTCGGCGGCCTCCAGCAGCAGCACCTCGCTGCCCAGGCGCGCGAACCCCGATGCAATCTCGGCGCCGGAGGCGCCTGCGCCCACCACCGCCAGCCGCGCTGGCAGCGCTGCCAGCGCCCACGCCTCCTCGGTGCCAATCACCCGACCGCCCAGCTCGGCGCCCGGGATCGCCCGTGGCACCGAGCCCGTTGCAAGCACCACAGTGGCCGCCGACAGCTCCTGGTCGCCCACCTGCACACGCCCCCCCGTCGCTCCCTCGGCCGCTCCCGCGAGGGTGGCGGCGCCCTCGATCACATCGATCTTGTTCTTTGTGAACAGCATGCCTACCCCCCCGGTGAGGGTTGACACCACACGCTCTCTGCGAGCCTGCACGGCGTTGTAGTCGACCTCGACCCCGGCCACTGTCAAGCCGAACTCCGAAGCGTCGCGGATCTCCGTCAACAGGTCCGCGCTGCGGAGCACCGCCTTGGCGGGGATGCACGCGTAGTTCAGGCAGCGCCCGCCGACCTTGTCGCGCTCGATCACGGCCGTGCGCATGCCCAGTTGTGCCGCTCGGATGGCCGCCACGTAACCCCCCGGTCCGGAGCCGATCACGATCGCGTCGTAGGCGGAATCAGCCATCTACTCGACCCTATCGTAGGAGTCCTGTGCGGCGTCCCGAGCGCTCACGGGCGAGTCCAGTTGCGCCAGCTCCGTCGCCTGGATGCGGCCCATCACACGGATGAGCACCCAGAACAGCCACCCCCCGCCGCCGAGTGCCAGGAGGCATCCAGCCGCCGCGTAAAGGTTCGACGCGAGCACCAGCGCCAGGCTGGCCACGATCATTTGGAATGCCAGCAGGCCCTCGAAAGCTACGACCGCGCAGTAGCGCTGCCGGAACATGCCAACGGCGAGTGCAAGCAGCAGCGTGCACAGGAAGGTTCCGCCGGGGATGGAGCCGCCGTGGCTGCGCAGGTCTCCGATGGTCGCGGTGCCAACACCCACGGCGATCCCCATGGCCACTGCCACTCCCACTGCCACCAGTAGGGGCAGCGGTCGCTCGCCCGGCGCCAGGGGCGTCAGGGCGGCTCGCAGCTGCTCGTCGCGGGCGCGCAGGCGCGCGGCCCGGTCGGGCTCGCTAGGCCGCTGTAGCTGTGTATCCGGTGCTGCCACGTTCGTAGTCTTTCAGTGCTCCCGCCAGCGCCTGCGCTGCTGCCTCGGGGTTGTCGGCGCCGGCGATCGCGCGCACCACTGCCACCCCTCTGGCCCCAGCCCCGGCGACTGCGGCCAGGTTGCTCACGTCGATCCCCCCAATCGCAAAGAAGGGCAAGGGCGAAACGGCGGCGGCGTACTTGACCAAGCTCACGCCAACCGCCGGCCGGCCCGGTTTTGTGGGGGTTTCGAACACGGGTCCCACGCCAAGGTAGTCGGCTACCCGCGGCGCTCCCGACACCGCCGCGTCGATGTCGGCGCGTGAGTGTGTCGACAGCCCGATAAGCATGTCCGGGCCGGCCACCGCTCGCACATCCGTGGGATCCATGTCGTGCTGGCCCACGTGCACGCCGTCGGCTCCCACGTCAACCGCCACCTGTGGATGGTCGTTGACGATGAACAGCGCACCGCGCGCGTGGCAGACCTCGCGCACCGCGCTCGCCGCCTCCCGCAGCGCATCCCCGTGCAGAGCCTTGTCACGCAGCTGCACCACCTCGACGCCGCCGCGTATGGCGCGCTGGAGCACGTCCGCAAGCGCGCCGGCAGCCGGCTGTGAGTCGCACACCAGATACAAGCGCGCGGCCTCTATACGCCGGCGGCGCTCTTGGCCAATCGCGCCGCCAGGATCAGTGGGGGCCATGGAGGTCAGTGTGGCAGGCTGCCCGCGCCGCACGCGCAGGCTCAGGCGCGTCCGTACACGGGCACGTGGGCACCCGCCACTGGCGCCGAGCGCTCCGAGCACAGGAATGCGATGACCTCCGCCACTTCGCGCGGCGAGACCCAGCGCGAGTAGTCGGCCGCTGGCTGCGACGCCCTGTTGGCGGGGGTGTCGATGACGCTCGGCACCACTGCGTTGACGCGCACGCCGTCAGCGGTGTACTCGCTGGCCATTGCGTCCACGAACGAAAGCACCGCCGCCTTGGCCGTGATGTACCCAGCGGCACCGGAAAAGGGCTGCAAGGCAGCCCGCGAGGACACGCACACGATCGAGCCAGCCCCGCGTCCGACCATCCCGGGGAGCGCTGCCCAGCAGACCAGATAGGTCGCGCGGAGGTTGACGCGGAACTGGTGCTCAAATCGGTCGATTGGCGTCTCGTGCACACGTCCCGGGGCATCGAAGCCGCCCACCAGGTTGACCGCCGCCTCCAGGGGCGAGTCGCTGGTGTCGGCCAGCGCCACCGCTGCCGCCACGGCGTCGGGATCGAACAGGTCGGCCTCGACCAGCACGAGCCGATCGACGGCGCTCGTGGTGGACTGGTCTGTTGCAGCCGCCGGGGCAGCTGCAACAGACTCCTTCAGCGCCAGCGCGCTGGGCTCGTCGGCATACGGCACCACGCACCGCCAGCCGCCCGCCAAAAACCGTTCGGTGACCGCGCCGCCAAGGCCGCCGGTGCCACCCGCGATGAGAACCGTGGGCATGCAGAGATCCTAGTCGTGCGCCCTCGTGCACCCCAGCCACTCCGCGGCGAGGGCCGCTTGGGCGTCGCAGCGGCGGTTGCGTGCGGCGCCCCAGCAACCGTTGCGTCCGGTGGCCGGTCTACCGTCCCAAGTGTGCTCATCAGGGAGTGGACAGACGGCACTGACATCGATCAGGTTCTGCTCGTGCGACGCATCGAGCGGCGCGAGCGGCGCGACGGTCTTCCGTACCTCCGACTCTCCCTGGGCGACCGTACGGGCGCCGTACGGGCGATGCTGTGGGACGACATCGAGGCCTACTCGGAGTACCTGCACGAGGGCTCGCCCGTCCATGTGAGCGGCCGCTACGCCGTTCATCCCAGCTACGGGCCGGAGATCAAGCTCGGTGAGCTGACCGAACCCGCACCGGGCAGCTTCTCGGAGGCCGACCTGCGCGAGACCGCGATCCGTCCGCCGGATCAGATGGAGAGCGACCTGCGGTCACTGCTGGCCACCGTTCACAACGAACACCTGCGAGCACTGTTGGAGCAGGTCTTTGATCCCGACTGCGAGCTGTGGGCACGCTACCGGGCGGCTCCCGCTGCCAAGTACTACCACCAGGCCTACCCTCACGGCCTGCTGGAGCACTGCCTGGGTGTGGCCCAGGCGGTCAGCGCCACTGCGGCGACCTTTCCCGGGATCGACCGCGAGGTGGCGGTCACGGGCGCACTGCTGCACGACATTGGCAAGCTGGACGCATACGAGGGCGACCAGGACGCAGTAGACCTCTCGGACTCCGGCCGTCTCCACGGTGAGATCGCTCTCGGCTACTACCGCGTGCGCCGGATGATCGAGGAGATCGATGGATTCCCCACGCAGCTGGCGTGGGCGGTGCTGCACATAATCCTCTCCCACCACGGCACGCTTGAGAACGGCAGCCCCGTGGTGCCGTGCACGCGCGAGGCAACGCTGGTCCACATGATCGACAACCTGGGCGGCCGGCTGGGCAGCTTCGATCGACTCCAGCGCGACCTTGCACCCGGCCGTGAGTGGTCTGACTTTGACCGGGCTATCGGTGGCGCCGCCTACTTCGCCGCCGCAGATGCCGCGGTTGCCCAAGACGGACCCCTGACGCTCCCAGGCGCAGCGGCGGCCTGATTCTGCGCCCCGCGACGGGGCGGGCTGTTTCCGCAAACTGCGGCTCCGTCCGGTGGCTTTGTGACCGGCGGCGATCGTCGTCTCCCAGGCGGGGTCTATCGTTCTCTGGATGGCCAAGGACACCGAGAAGCTGATCCGCCAGCTGTCCATGATCTCCTACCTGATGGCCGAGCGACGGCCCGTCACGGCGCACGAGATCCGCCGGGACGTGGAGGGTTACGCGGGGATGAACGAGGACGCTTTCGCTCGTCGCTTCTACGCCGACCGGTCCGAGCTTGATTCGCTGGGAATCTCGCTGACCGTGGAGAAGCCGATCGATGGAGCTGCCGAGCAGGAGACGTATTCGCTGCGCTCCGAGAACTTTCACCTGCCGTCGATCGAGTTCTCAAACGAGGAGCTCGCCGCTCTTCAGACAGCCCTGCAGCTGCTCGACGGTGAGTTCGCATATGCCGAGCCGCTGCGGCTGGCGCTGCAGCAGATCACATGGGGACGCCCGAGCCCGTTGCAGCCACCCGACCAGGGCTCGGTTGCGCTGGGCATCACAGCGTCGGCGGGCGGGCACGAGCTCTCGGCGCGACTGGCCAAGATCGAGACGGCGATCTTCCGCAACAAGACGATCGTGTTCGACTACTACACGATGGAACGCGACGAGGTGTCGTCGCGCCGGGTGGACCCGTACCACCTGCTGTTCCAGGGAGGCCAGTTCTATCTGCTGGGCTACTCACACGAGCGCGCCGCAGTTCGTGTTTTTCGGCTGTCGCGTATACGCGGCCGAGTCGCATACGCAACCAAGGCCGAGCACGATTTCAAGCGACCCGCTGACTTCGACCCTCGCTCGTTTGCCAATCGGGCGGAGTGGCAGTTCGGCGAGGACGTAGGCGTCGCCGAGATCGTTCTTGATGAGCGCATCGCCTGGCAGATCGAGCGCCACTTTGGGCGCTACGGCGAGATTGTGACCAGCTTCAACGGGGTTGAGAGCGACGACGAGGGCGAGGGTGAGGGCGAGCGCGTGTTCCGCACGGCGTACTCCAACGCTCGCATGCTCGTCGCCTGGGTGCTCGGGCTCGGTGGACATGCCCGGCTGCTGGGCCCCGCCGAGCTTGTGGCAGAGCTCGACCGGCGGCTGGCAAGGTTGGAGTCACGCCACGCCGAGGTGCCCACGCCGGAACCGCAAGCCGACACGCCCGTCGGCGCCGAGGGAGCGGACGACGACGCCCAAGCGTCCGACGGGTCGGGCTCGCGGCGCTCGCGCAGACGCGGTGCGTCCGGCGAGCGCGACAGTCGCAGCGAGGCCACCATCAGGCCCGAGCGTTTTGCACGGCTTGTGACACTGGCGAGCATCCTGATCGCCGCCGGCAGGGCTGGGGAGCGTCTGAAGATCGCCGAGCTGTGCGAGCGCCTGAAGATCTCCGAGGATGAGCTGCGCGAGGACGTGAGCGTGCTGAACGTGGTCAATTTTGGCGGCGGCTCCTACGTCCTGTACGCGGAAGTGCTCGACGATGTCGGCGAGATCGAGGTCGATCCGGAGCCCTATAGCGACAACTTCGACCGACCAGCGCGCCTACTACCGGTCGAGGCCAAGGCGCTAGTGGCGGCCATCGATCTGATCGGCGAGCACATCGGTGAGGGCTCGCTGGCGTCGGCGCGGGAGAAGATCGTCGCTGCCCTGGGCGTGGATCCGATGGATCAGGGCCTCCAGGTCGCCGAAGGCGTCGGCGACGACTCTCAGGTGGCGCGGCTGCTGTCGCGGGCGATCGTGGCGCACGAACTGGTCGAGCTTGAGTACTACAAGGTCAACGAGGACGAGCTCGTCGAGCGGCGGGTGGAGCCGTATGCGCTGACGAACGGACGCGAGGGCTGGTACCTGGCAGCCTTTGACCAGGCCCGCGGGGCGATCCGTCACTTTCGCCTGGATCGCGTCAAGCGGGCGGAGCTCACCGGTGAGATGTTCGAGCCGCGCTCAGATGTGGACGCCGGGACGGAGGCCGCCGAGTGGCTGCGCACGGGCGAGGTCGAGGCGTCGCGTACCGCCCGCGTGTGGGTCTCCCAGGAACGTGCCCGTTGGGCGCGAGAGCGGTGGCATGTGCTTGAAGAGTGGAGCGACGGGTCGGTGGTCGTGCAGGTGGGTTTCGCGGGGACCGACTGGCTGGTGCGTGAGGTGCTGCGCGAAGCCGGCGATGCAGCCGTGCTGGACCCCGAGGATGCGCGTCAGGCGGTGCTGGACACGATCACCAAGCTTCGCGCTGTACCCGCAGCGGTTTAGCCCGGCGCGCCTTGGAGGTGGCCTGTACCCTCCACGGCACATGGGGTCGCTGAAGGGGCTAATTCTGGCGGGGGGGACGGGCTCACGCCTGCGCCCGATCACCCACACCCATGCCAAGCAGCTTGTCCCGGTCGCCAACAAGCCCGTGCTCTTCTACGGCATTGAGGCCATTGCGGCGGCAGGTATCGACGAGATCGGCATCATCATCGCTCCCGAGACGGGAGATGCGATCCGCGCGGCGGCCGGAGACGGGTCGCGTTTCGGCGTGCGCCTGACTTACATCCTTCAAGACCGCCCTGCGGGTCTTGCACACGCCGTGCTCACGGCCGAGCCCTTTCTGGGGTCAAGTGCGTTCGTGATGTACCTGGGGGACAACCTTCTCCAGGGCGGGATAACGGATCTTGTGGGCGAGTTTGAGGCCAACTCGCCGGACGCCCTGATCCTGCTGACGCCGGTGGCCGACCCTCAGAACTACGGGGTTGCCGAGCTGGCCGACGCTGTCGAGGGAGCTACGCCGCGGGTGGTGCGCCTCGTGGAGAAGCCCGCACAACCGGCAAGCGATCTGGCACTCGTGGGCGTGTACATGTTCACGGCCGCCGTTCACGACGCCGCCAGGGCGCTGGCCCCATCGGCGAGAGGGGAGCTTGAGATCACCGATGCCATCCAGGCGTTGGTGGACGGTGGCGCTCGGGTTGAGCCGCACATCGTCCGCGGCTGGTGGAAGGACACGGGGCGGGTGGAGGACATGCTGGAGGCCAACCGCCTGATCCTGGACACGCTGCCCGGCACCGTCGATGGCGAAGTGCTCGATTCGCAGCTCGAAGGCAGGGTGACCATCGAGGCCGGTGCAGTCGTCGAGCACAGCACGGTGCGCGGACCGGTTGTGATCGGAGCGGGCTCCAAGCTCAGCCACTGCTATGTGGGCCCGTACACCGCCATCGGTGAGAACTGCGTGCTGGAACACTCAGAGCTTGAGCACTCCATCCTGCTCGCCGGGGCCAGCGTTGCCAACCTGGACGGCCGGATCGAGTCCTCGCTGCTCGGTCGAGATGTCCGGTTGAGCCGCAGCGGCCGCCAGCCGCGGGCCTACAGATTCGTGGTCGGCGACAACTCCGATATCGCCATCCCGTGAGCGCAAAGCGCCGCCGCCTGGGATGATCGGCGCATGAGACTGCTCGTGTGCGGCGGCGCCGGCTTCATCGGTTCGAACTTCGCGCGCGTGCGGGTGCACGATCACGGTGACGAAGTGGTGGTCTTGGACAAGCTCACCTATGCGGGCCGCAGGGAGAACCTCGCAGACCTCGCCGACTCCCCGGGCTTTGCACTGGTGCACGGCGCCATCGAGGATGCCCAGGCAGTGGCGAGTGCGTTCGCCGAGTCTCAGCCCGATGCGGTCGTTAACTTCGCCGCCGAGACCCACGTTGACCGCTCGATCGCCGAGCCCGACGCATTCGTTCAGACCAACTGGTTGGGCACTCACGTACTACTTGAGGCAGCCAGGCAAAAGGGCACGCGGTACGTCCAGATCTCCACCGACGAGGTCTACGGGTCCATCGGTGAGGGATCGTTCACGGAGAGCTCGCCGCTTGCTCCGTCGTCGCCGTACGCTGCCACCAAGACCGGTGCGGACCTGCTGGTGTCCAGTTACGTGCACACCTACGGCCTGCCCGCCATGGTCTGCCGAGGGTCAAACAACTACGGCCCATTTCAGTACCCGGAGAAGTTGATCCCACTGATGGTCCTCTCTGCCCTTCACGGGGAGCGACTGCCGGTCTACGGGGACGGCCTGCAGGTGCGCAACTGGCTGTACGTGACCGACTTTGCGCACGCCATCGGGTGTGTGCTTGCCAAGGGCGTGCCCGGCGAGGTCTACAACGTGGGAGGGCCCGACGAGTGCCCCAACCTCGAGATCGTCAACCGGATCGTCGAGCTCACAGGCGCCGATCCACGGCTGATAGAGCATGTGCGCGACCGCCCCGGCCACGACAGGCGCTACTCGCTGTCGTCGGCGAAGGTACGCACGCTCGGCTGGGAGCCGCAGGTACGTCTGGAGGATGGACTGGCGGACACCGTGGATTGGTACCGCGCCAACCCGTGGTGGTGGGAGCCGATTCGGTCAGGCGAGTACCGCGACTACTACGAGCGCCATTACGGCCGTGCGCTGAGCACAGACTGAGGTCCGAGCACCGACTGGGCCTCTGCGCCGGGCCCTATAGGACCTCGCCTCGCCGCCCTACGGGCCGGCCTACAGGCCGGCGATGAGCCAGGTGTCGTGTTCCTTGACGAGGTGAACGGTGGCGAGTTGTTCCTTGCCCGACCACGTGCTCACCACGCTGGCGGTGGCAGTCTTGCCGGACACCGCGACCGACCGGATGTTCATGGTCAGGCTCTCCACGTCTTTGAGCTGCTCCTTGATCGAGGCCTCACAAACTTTGCCCACTGCACCTTCGCGTTCAGTGGATACGGCCGTGTGCTTGGATACTGAGCTCTTGGCGCCACCGACAGGAGCGGCCTCCGTGGGTTCTGTCGAGGCCGCGATCTTGTCCTTCAGGACAGCGGCAAGGTCGTTTGTGCAGATCTTCTTCTGGCTTGTTTCGGTGACGTCCTTCTGGAAGTCCGAGATCCTGGTGGCCACGCGCTTGGCTTCGCCTGCGTAGGAGCTGGTGGAGACGCTTTCCCCGCAGCCTGCCAGCCCGGCGGCTACGGCGAGGGCGCACACGACCAACAGACCACCCTTCTGAGGACCACTGCGGGCGCGGGCTTTGGCGGCGGTCCGCAGGGCGCGGACGGCGGCGTGGCCGCGAACTTGGTTGGATGACCCAGTCATGCCAATCGCAGAGGGTACGTGAGCGGCGCCGCAAACGACCTCGCCACCGATGCGCGGCCCGCGGGGATCGAGGCGCGAATAGCCCGGATGGCGCAGCTGGCCGCCGAGGTAGGCCAGTGCGAAAGCTGCCCGCGGCTGGTCAGCTGGCGCCGGCAGGTGGCGCGCGAGCGTCGCGCAGCTTTCGCCGAGGAGGTCTACTGGGGAAGGCCCGTGCCGGGTTTTGGCGACAGCGCTGCCCGCGTGCTCCTGCTTGGGCTGGCGCCCGCTGCGCACGGCGCAAACCGCACGGGCCGGATGTTCACTGGAGATCGCTCCGGCGACTTCCTGTTCGCTGCGCTGTGGCGGACTGGGTTCGCCAATCAACCGACATCGGTGGGCCGCGGCGACGGCTTGGAGCTGCGCGGGGCGTTCATCTCGGCGGCGGTTCGCTGCGCGCCGCCTGACAACCGGCCAAGTCCGCAGGAGCGCGACCGCTGTGCGCAATGGAGCGTGCGCGAGCTGGAGTTGCTCCAAGACGTGCGCCTGGTGGTCTGCCTGGGCGCCTTTGCCTGGCGGGCGGCCTGGGAAATGCGCTTGCGCTGGGCGGGCGCCAGGAGACGGGTGGCGCCTCCGCGATTTGCTCACGGTGCCGAGCAGATCGACCCGGAGGGCCTGGAGCGCTTCTCGATGCTGGGCTGCTTTCACCCCAGTCAGCAGAACACGTTCACGGGAAGACTGACCGAGCCCATGATCGATGGGGTGCTGGAGCGGGCGCGGGTTCTGGCTGGCCTGCCCCGGGCGGGCCGCAGGGCACGCTAGCCTCGGCCTCAGTGTCGACGCAAACGCCAGCCGGTCTGTCGGCGCCCACGCCGGCCAGCCGGCGCGTGCGCAGAGTGGGCCACAAGGGCGCCGATCACATCGTGCCCGGGAACACTCTGGAGAGCTTCCAGGCGGCGCTGGATGCGGGCGTTGACATGATCGAGTTCGACGTGCTCAGCGAGCGTCCGGACGGCACCGGGCGTCTGCTGTTGGCCCACGACTACGCCGACCTGCGAGCGCGAACGGCGATCACGCTCGGCGATGCCCTGGAGTACCTCAGCGGGCCGCGGTATGCGGGGATAGAGCTCGACGTCGACGTCAAGCTGCCGGGTTACGGGGCCGCGGTGGTGGGCGCGTTGCGCGAGAACCACGCGTTAGGGCGTTCGCTGGTCAGCAGCATGTATCCGACCGATCTGGATGTCATGCGCTCCGAGGAGCCCACCTTGCGCGTGGGCTGGTCGGTGCCGCGCGTCAAGCGCGACTATGCCAACTCGGCGCTGACAGCCGTGCCCGCCCTGGCCGCCCTGGCCGCGTTTCGCCGACTGCTGCCGGCGCGCGCCGCTGCGGCGCTGCGATCGGGACGCGTCGACGCGATCATGGCCCACTGGCGCCTGGTCACGGACAGGCTCGCTCGCGCCGTGGTGGACGCCGGCGGCGAGTTGTATGTCTGGACCGTCGATGACCCCGCGCTGGTGCGACGGTTCGCCGACCTGGGGGTGGCAGGCATCATCAGCAACGATCCCCGGCTGCTGGCCGGCGTCAGGTGAACTGGCAGGTGGCCGCGCTGAACCCCGGCGGTGACGCACCGGCGAGGCTGACATGGTTCGCCGAGGTGGCGCGCTCGGTGGCGTAGATCACCCGCGTGCCCCGGCGCCACTGAAACGCGACGACACCTCTTAGGGTCACGGGACTGGTGGATGGCCGCAGTGTGAAGCTGCGCCCGGTCTGGCGCACGGTGGACGCCGAGCCCACCGCCACGAAGCCGGAGTCCGATCCCGCGCCGAGTTCCTGCCAGGTGTCGGTGGACTCGTCCATGTACTGCAGGCGGAAGCGCATGTACATCGTTTCGTCGGCTTGCCCCGTGCCGGGCATGGAGCCGCGGATGCCAACCATGTCGGGTGCGTCCTTGGAGTTGCACACGTTGATCGTGGCCCACAGGTCGTGCGAGTGGTAGGGCGAGGGCGGCAGACCGCCGCCGACCCGCGGCCCCGCTGGTGCCGCCGCGGCGTACGGCGCACCGAAGGCGGCCGTCGCCGCCGCCAGCAGGAGCGCGCGTGCAAGCGCCGCGCTTGGGGAGCCGTGGAAGGCCATCGCCCGAAGATAGCGCTGCACCGCTTGCACGCGAGCCAGGCGATCGCAGCGATCCAGGTCCACCCTCGCAGACACGCCAGCGACAGCCTGCTGGAGGTCCGTCCGGCCGGATTTAGGTCTGCTATCCCTCCAGGCATGGCGACCTCCCGACAACCGCTGTCCGCCGACGGTCAGGTTGCCGACCTGCTTGCGCGCGTGCCCGTCTTTGCGACGCTGTCGCGCGACGATCTGGAGCGGGTTGCCCAGGTGGCGGTGCCGCGGAGCTTTGACCCCGGTGACGTCGTCTTTCGCGAGGGCGATGCGAGCGACACGTGTTACGTCGTGCGCACGGGCCACTGCAGGGCCGTGCGCGAGCACAACGATGGACGCTCGATCACGCTGGCCACGTTCGGGCCGGGCGACATCTTTGGGGAGTTGGCCATGTTCGAGGAGGAGCGCCGCTCGGCGACCGTTGAGGCGGTCGACCGGGTGCACGTGGTGGCTGTGCTCGGGGGAGACATGCGGCGCCTGATGAAGGAACATCCGCAGATCTCCATGCGGCTGGTCATAGCGCTGGGCCGCCGGCTGCGCGAAACCAACGAGCGCCTGGCCAGGCAGTCCTTCCAGACCGTTCAAAGCCGCGTTGCCACGGTGCTCTCGCAGCTTGTCGAGCAGGCGCTCAGCGAGACACACACCGATGGCGCGCGTCGCGACGTGCTGGTCACGGCCACACAGGCCGACGTGGCCAAGCTGGCTGGGTCCTCGCGCGAGTCGGCGAGCCGGTTTTTGGCCGTGCTGGAGCGCGCCGGCGTGGTGTCGCAGGGGAGGGGCCGCCTGGTCGTGCACGACCCCAAGGCCCTGGCCGCCTACGTCTTCTAGCCGACCCGGTGCGGCTCCGACCGTGTGCCCGCCAGGAGGCCGCTGGCCCATCGGTTTTGCAAAGGACGCAAAGACCGGTAGCCTGCCTGCACCGTGCAGGTCCTGAACTTCTACTCCACGATCTTCGCCGACGAGCTCAAGCGTGGGCGCAAGACGGCCACGATCCGTCTGGGCGACAAGTCCCACAAGTACCGCAAGAACCAACTTGTGCTTGTGACGATCGGCTACCAGTACTCGCCGCGCGAACGGATCTTTGAGGCTGTGATCGACCAGGTTGAGGTCATGCGCCTGTCCGAGCTGTCGCCGCGCGACATAAAGCACGACAACCCTGAGTTTCGCCGCCACGAGGAGTTGATCCACTTCCTGGAGCAGATCTATGGGCGTCCAGTGTCCCCGGAGGACATCGTGACGGTCGTCCGCTTTTCGCAGATAGTCGATACGCCGCCGCGCATGACCGAGGCCATGAAGGGCTTCGGCGGCGCCCAGAACTAGCCGCGAAAGGCCGTTTGCAGCGGTGTTCAGGCCGCTTGACTGACCTCTGCCGTTTGCTATAACTAGCCCCAGTTGGCACTCTCACCATGAGAGTGCCAACAGTTTTCCGCGGCTTGGCCCGGACATAAGTGGCAGTTGCCAGCAGTCTCTATATGGAGGTTTTGAAGATGAAGCTCAAGCCATTGGGCGATCGACTGATCGTGCAAGCGGTGGAGGAGGAGACCACCACTGCCAGTGGGATCGTCCTTCCGGACACCGCCAAGGAGAAGCCGCAAAAGGGCAAGGTGCTCGCAGTCGGCGACGGCAAGGTCGGTGACGACGGCAAGCGTATCCCGCTTGACGTCAAGAAGGGTGACGAAGTGATCTACAGCAAGTACGGCGGAACCGAGATTCCAGGCGAGGCAGATGACCTGCTCGTGCTCCGCGAGTCCGATGTCCTCGCCAAGGTCGAGGCCTAGAGCGACTACGAGTCCCAAGGAGAGTTGAATCAGACATGGCACACAAGGAGTTGAAATACGGCGCCGATGCGCGCAAGGCGCTCGAAGGTGGCGTAAACGCAGTGGCCGACGCGGTCAAGGTGACCCTGGGCCCCAAGGGCAGGTACGTGGTGCTGGACAAGAAGTTCGGCGCGCCCACGATCACCAACGACGGCGTGACGATTGCGCGCGAGATCGAGGTCGAGGACGTCTTTGAGAACCAGGGCGCACAGCTGGTGCGCGAGGTGGCCACGGCCACCAACGACGTCGCCGGCGACGGTACGACGACCGCGACGGTGCTTGCGCAGATCATCGTCCGTCAGGGCCTGAAGAACGTCGCAGCGGGCGCCAACCCCCTGGCACTCAAGCGCGGCATCGAGAAGGCTGTCGACGAGGTTGTCAAGAACATCGAGACACAGTCAAAGGCGGTCTCGGGCAAGGAGCAGATCGCTCGCGTGGCCACCATCTCGGCCGGTGACGACGAGATCGGCGACGTGATCGCCGACGCCATCGACAAGGTTGGCAAGGACGGCGTGGTCAACGTCGAGGAGGGCCAGACGTTTGGCATGGATCTCGAGTTCACCGAGGGGATGCAGTTCGACAAGGGCTACATCTCGCCGTACATGGTCACCGACCAGGACCGCATGGAGGCCGTGCTCGAGGACCCCTACATCCTCATCGCCAACCAGAAGATTGGAGCCGTCCGCGACGTGCTGCCCGTGCTGGAGCAGGTCATTCAGAGTGGCAAGCCGCTGCTGATCATCGCCGAGGACGTCGAGGGCGAGTCGTTGGCGACACTGGTGGTCAACAAGCTCCGTGGCACGTTCACGGGTGTTGCGGTCAAGGCGCCGG
>CAJCIJ010000253.1 GCA_903970315.1 Actinomycetota bacterium | reverse complement strand
AAGACCGGCCCGACTATAGAGGGCACGCGGCGCAGTACGTGCATGAGAACTGTCAAGCCGGGGGCGCTGCTCAGGCGCCTGAGGCTGCTCTTTGGATGAGTCACGCGCACGCTCATGTCACCGGCCCACGGCGTGAGCCGGGGTCCGGTGGGCCGGCGGCTGGCTGGCCACCTGTGCGTAACGCGCCGCCACCAGGCATGCCACCACGCCGAGCAGGCGGCGCAGCGAGGCCTCGGGCAGCCGGCTCTGCAGCCGGGCACCTGCATAGCTGCCCGCGAACCCCCCGATACCAATGCAGATGCCCAGAATCCACTCCGGCGCCACGCTGCCGCCGTGGGTCACCTGCAGGACCTCATAGGTCCCAATTCCAGCGATTGAGGTCAGGAAGGTGGCAAGCAACGTCGCCGGGGCTACCTCATAGACCGAGAACCCCGACGCGATCAGGACCGGCGCCAGCAACGAGCCGCCGCCGATGCCGTAGATGCCGCCTAGGACGCCCACGCCCAGGGCGCCCATCCAGATCAGTCCACGGCCGCGCCGTCCCGGCTGCGGTCTGCTCGGCGCCGTGCGTTGGGAGCCCAGCAGGAGCCAGAGCCCCAGCGGCATGAGGACGCCCGCGGCGATGAACATGAACGCTCGTTCGCCGGAGAGGTACTGCACCCGGATCACGGCGCCCACGATCACGCCCGGCAACGTCCCTGCCACGAGGAGCCCGCTGAGCGGATTCCACAGCCGCCGCTCGCGCCAGAAGCGCAGCAGCCCGCCAGGGACCGCGACGACGTTGAACAGAAGATTCGTGGGCGTGACGGCTGGGCTCGGTACCCGCAGCACGCTCAGCTGGACCGGCAAGAGCAGGACCGCGCCCGAGACGCCCGCGGGGGTGGTGAGAAGTGCGACCAGGAAACCGCACGCGGCGCCTGCCGGCCATTGCCAACTCATCTGGTGAACATAGCGGTCGCAGCGCCGCCGAGCTGAGGGACCGAGGCCAACCTCTGCCCTTGACAGACCTCCAGATCGCCGTCGCGGCTCACCTTCACGATGCGGTCCTCTGGACAGCCGATCCGCACTTCGAGAGGTTCGCGCCGCTGCTGGACGGACTCGAGATCCAGCTTGTGAGCTAGCACGCGCAACGGCGACAGGCTTCAGGCCTGGCCCTAAGGCGCCTTTACGTCCGGGAAGTGCTCGGCGCAGTGCTCGCGCAGCGCTTGGCGCACCCACGCTCGCTCGTCCGGGCTGGCGGCTCGAAAGCGCATCAGCAGCTCGCGCTGGCGCTCGATCGGCGCGCCCGCGATCACCCAGCGCACGGCGAGGTGCTCGAACAGCAGCTCCGCAGCCCGCTGCCATGCGTCCTCCTGAGTGCTCGCCGCCGAGCCTGCCTCGCCGGCAAGAGTTTGCGCGTAGCGCACGCGGGTCTGCGCGGTCATTGAGCCCCTCAGCGTGAGCACGTTGCCCTGGTCGTCGGTGTACTCGCTCGCCGGCGCTTTGGGCCGGTCCCGCCGTCGCCTCTTGCTCACTGTCTCACCGGACGGCTTTGGTCACGGGTTGACCATGACCTTGATCGACTCGCGGTCGTTCATCGCCCGGTACCCGTCGGGGACGCCGTCAAGGTCCACGGTCATGTCGAACACCCGGCCGGGCTCGATCCGGCCCTCGAGCACGTCGGGCAACAGCTCCTCGATGTAGGCGCGCGCGGGGGCCACGCCGCCGCCAACCGTGACGTTGTAATAGAAGGTCATCATCGCCGCCGGGATCGACTGGCCCTGGGGAAGTCCCACGCGGCCGACAGCGCCACCGGGACGCGCGATGCCAAGGGCGGTCAGCAGCGACTCCTCCATGCCCACGCACTCAAGCACCGAGTGCGCACCAAGGCCGCCGGTCAGCTCGCGCACCCGTTCGACGGCCTCCTCGCCACGCTCGCTGACGACGTCGGTGGCACCAAACTCCCTGGCCAATGCGATCCGATCGGGATGGCGGCCCAGCAGGATGATCCGCTCTGCGCCCAGCCGCCGGGCAGCGATCACGGCGCACAGGCCCACCGCTCCATCGCCGATCACCGCAGCGGTCTTGCCCGGCTCCACTCCCGCCGATACCGCCGCGTGGTGGCCGGTACCCATGACGTCCGAGAGCGTCAACAGCGACGGCATCAGCGCGTCATCCTCGCCTACTGGAAGCGCTACGAGCGTCCCGTCGGCCAGTGGGATTCGTGCCGCCTCGCCCTGCCCGCCATCGACGCCGTTTCGACCCCAGAAGCCCCCGTGCAGGCAGGAGGTGTGCAGGCCCTCGTGGCAGAACACGCACGTGCCGTCGGAGTAGGCGAACGGCGCCACCACCAGGTCCCCCGGCTTGACCGTTGTAACGTCAGCGCCGACTGCCTCCACGCGGCCAATGAACTCGTGGCCCATGCGGTTGCCCGCCTCGTCCTGGGGCATCGTCCGGTACGGCCATAGATCGCTGCCGCAGATGCACGCCCGGGTGATCGTCACCAGCGCGTCTGTGGGCTCGATCAGGCCGGCGTCGGGGACCGTCTCGATGCGGACGTCACCCGCGCCGTGCATAACTGTTGCGCGCATGGTTCTGGGGCCTTTCTGCTCGTGGGATTTCAGCGAGCGCGTTAACGCTCTGCGCCCTAGGAAAGCAGGCGCGTGCGCTGGCCACGGTGCCCCGCCCAGCAGGTAGCAGTTCTGCTACCTTGGCTGGATGGCGACGATCCCGCAGAAGGAGCTGCGCAACAACGTCGGCGAGGTGCTCCGGCGCGCCGAGGCCGGTGAGCAGCTGACGATCACCGTCGCAGGCCGACCTGTGGCGCAGCTTGGGCCGGTGCATACGCGGCGCTGGGTGCCGGCCGCCCATCTCGCCGATCTATGGTCGCTGGCGCCGGACGCCACGCTTGACCCGGAGTTGGCGCAACTGGGCGGCGGGATCCAAGACCCGTGGGCCGGCTAGCGCTTGGCGGTCCTGCTGGACACATCGGTCCTGATCGGCGCGCAAAGCGGACCGGCCGACGACGCAGCGATCAGCGTGGTGTCGCTGACCGAGCTTCACATCGGCGTCCTGGTGGCGCGCGACGAAGGCACCCGGGCAATGCGAATGGCGCGGTTGGCCGCGATCGAGGCCCACTTTGACCCGATCGCCTTCGACGCCCCCGCGGCACGCGAGTGTGGGCGGCTGCATGCTGCGGTGGCAAGCCGCGGCGGACAGCCACGCCGCCGGGCCTTTGATCTGGCCATCGCCGCAACCGCCAACGTCCTGGAGGTGCCACTCCTTACGCTCAACGTCGGCGACTTCGAGATCATCGCGGACCTGGTTGACGTGCGGGTGGCCTAGAGCCCGATTCGGCCGCTCGTGGTCACCGTCCGGCTGTCGGGAAGCCGGAAGTACTCGGCGGGGTTGGCGGCGTTGCGGGCCATGGTGATGAACAGCCGTTTGCGCCACGGCGCCATTCCGGGGTCATTGGTAGGCGCGATGGTGATCTGAGAGAGGAAGTAGACTGCGGTGTTCAGATCCGGGTCGCCGTCGATGCGGTGATCTTCGGCAGCCGCACGCAGTGACCGTGGAACGTTGGGCTCGTCCAGGAAGCCGAAGCGCAGCGTAAGCGGCGTGATCCGTTCAGCCGCTTGCCCCAAGGGGTCGCCTGTGGCGCCGCTGTAGAGGATCTTGGGCGCTGCGGTAACCCGCTCGGACTCGGGTATGTGCGGCTTGCGGTCGATCTGTACCGACACGATCAGCACGTGGTCGTGCAGCACGTGATTTCGCTCTACGTTTGACCGCAGCGCCAGCGGGGTGGAGTGCAGGTCGGGGTTCAGGAACACGCCCACGCCGGGCACCTGCCGGACTGGCGAGTCGCGCGCGCTGATCTGCTCGATGAAGTCCTGCAGCAGCCCTTCGGCGCGGCTGCGGTTGGCGGTCACGATCTCGCGCCCCTTGTGCCAGGTCATCAGCAGCGTGAAGCCGACCAGGGCGATCGCAAGCGGTAGCCAGCCCCCATCGACCACCTTGGTGAGGTTGGCAGTGAAGAACGCCACGTCCATGCTCAGTAGCACGGCGCCGCCCGCTACGAGCACCTTCAGAGGTGTGCGCCAGAGAAAGCGCGCCACGGCCAGGAACAGGATCGTGGTCAGTGTGAACGTGCCCGTGACGGCCACGCCGTAGGCCGAGGCGAGCTTGCCCGAGGAGCCAAACCCGATTGCGATCGCCACGACCGCCACGAACATGCTCACGTTGATCACCGGGACGTAGATCTGCCCGATCTCTTTCTCTGAGGTGTGGCGGATCGTAAGGCGCGGAAGAAAGCCCAGCTGCACCGCCTGCTGAGTCACGCTGAAGGCGCCCGAGATGACCGCCTGGGAGGCGATCACCGTGGCAGCCGTTGCCAGGAACACCATGGGAATCTGCGCCCAACCGGGCAACAGCAGGTAGAAGGGGTTCACTGCGGCCTTGGGCGAGCGCACGATCAGCGACCCCTGGGCCAGGTAGTTGAGCGTTAGCGAGGGGAAGACCAAAAAGAACCATGCGCGGCGTATGGGCGGTCGGCCGAAGTGCCCCATGTCTGCGTACAGCGCCTCCGCCCCGGTTACAGCCAGCACGACTGAGGCCAGCGCGATGAATGCCACGCCAGGATCGTTAAAAAAGAAGCGCACGCCGTAGGTCGGCGACAGTGCTTTGAGGATGTCCGGGTGCGCCGCGATTTCGACCACGCCTATCAGCCCCAGGACCAGGAACCAGACTGCCATCACAGGCCCGAACAGCTTGCCCACCAAGCCCGTGCCGAACCGTTGGATGGCGAACAGCAGCACCAGCA
>CAJCIJ010000252.1 GCA_903970315.1 Actinomycetota bacterium | reverse complement strand
CCGTCGGCTGGCAGTTCGTGTTCTACCAAGACCTGCCGCTCTGCACCGCCGCGCTGGTGCTGGTCTGGTTCGGCGTCGAGCAAAAGCCGCCGGACTACACCCGCATCAAGCAGTTCGACTGGAGCGGCGCCCTGTTGGTGGCCATCGGCTTCGGCGCCTTCACCACCATGCTCGAACAGGGCAACCGGCTGGACTGGTTCAACTCGAAGCTCATCTGCGTCCTGGCCCTGGTTTCGGCCGTAGCCCTGCCGCTGCTGGTCCTGAACGACCTCCACGTCGAGGTGCCGCTCTACCGTTTCTCGCTCCTCAAGCGCCGCAACTACACCTTCGCCCTCATCACGCTGTTCACCTTCCTGTTGCTCAGCCTTTCCGCCTCGACCATCCCGTCCGACTACCTGCGCGAGGTCAGCGGGTTCCGCCCGACCCAGATCTACCTCATCACCATCGTGATCGCCGCGCCTCAGTTCATCCTGCTTCCCGCCGTCGCGGCCTTGCTGGATTTCGTCTGGGTGGACGCCCGCTGGGTCATGTTCGCCGGGCTCTGCTGCGTGATCGCCGCCTGCGTGGGCAATTCGTTCCTCACCTCGGTCTGGGACGCCAAGAGCTTCGTCATTTTCCAGAGCCTGCAGGCAGTCGGCGCACCGCTCGTGGTCATGCCGCTCCTGATGATCGCGGTGAACACCATCAAGGACCCGTCGGAGGGGCCGTTCGCCTCGACCCTGGTCAATACCATGCGCGCTGTCGCCGAACCGGTCGGGGTTTGGATGGTCGAGCTGATCATGCACTGGCGCGGCGCCTTGCATTACAACCGCATCGTCGACCAATCCGGGCAGGGCGCGTTCGCCTCCGTCCAGCACCACAGCCCGGCCGCGCTACGTGCGTTCCAAGCCACCGTGCGCGCCCAGTCGCAGGTACTGACCCTTGCCGACGCCTTCCTCATCATCGCCGCTTTGGCTTGCGTGCTGATCGTCGTCCTCTCGGTGCTGCCGGTGCGCACCTATCCCCCGCGCATCGTCGCGGCACAAAACTAGGACCCCAAGATGGCGAAGGACGACAACGACGACGACAAGGCCGACAAAGACAAAAGTGATCAGGACAAGGGCGACCAGAAGAAGCAGGATGATGGCGAGCAGAAGGGCAAGCCGCGCAAACTCTGGCCCTGGATCATCGGCGCCATCGTCGTCCTCGGCTTCGTCACCGTCGTGCTCGTCATCATCTTCGCCCCGGCGCCCGATGTCTGGACCGACGACGCCTACGTGACCGCACACTACGCCAGCGTCGCCCCCCGCATCTCGGGCCAGGTCGTCGCCGTCGAGGTCGACGACAACCAGAAGGTGCGGACCGGGCAGGTCCTCGTCCGTATCGACGACCGCGATTACCTCACCGCACTCGCCGCCGCCGAAGCGACCCTCGAGCGTGACCGTGCGCAACTCGCCGAAGCCGCCGGGTCGGTCTCTCGCCAGCCCGCCCTGGTCGATCAGGCCCAGGTGCAGAACCCGGCGGCTTCCGCCCAGCTTGCCCTCGCACTCGCCAACCAGCGGCGCTACCGCAACCTGTCTGCCACCGGCGCCGGCACCGACCAGCAGCGTCAGGAGGCCGACCAGCAGGTCCAGCAGGCCCAATCCGCGCTCGACCAGGCCCGCGCATCGACCGAAGCCGCGCGCAAGCAGATCCCCATTCTCGAGGCCCAACGCGCCGCCGCGGCCGCGGTCGTGAAGGCCGACGAGGCCCGGCTCGAGCAGGCCAAACTGAACCTCAGCTACACCGTCATCACCGCCCCGATCGACGGCTCCGTCACCCAGCGCACCATCCAAGTCGGCGATTTCGTCAGCACGGGCGCCCCGTTGCTGACGGTCGTGCCGCTCGATCAGGTCTACATCGTTGCCAACTACCGCGAGGTGGCCTTGCGTCACGTGCTGCCGGGCCAGGACGTGACGATCCATGTCGACGCCTATGACCTCGATCTCGCCGGCGTGGTCGACAGCATCGCGCCGGCCTCCGGCGCTGCCTTCGGCGCCGTCCAGCCGAACAACGCCACCGGCAACTTCACCAAGATCGTCCAACGCCTGCCGGTGAAGATCCTGGTCAAGCCGGATAACGACCTGCAGAAATTGCTGCGCCTCGGCTTCTCCGTCGAGACCACGATCCACACTCACCTGGCCGACGTCGTCGCCGACCAGAGCGGCAAGCCCGCGCGTGTCACCTCACCATGATCGACGCTGCGAAAACCGTCCTGCTCTGCGCCGGCCTGCTGACCGCCTGCACGGTCGGCCCCGACTACACCCCGCCCAAAGACGACGCCGCCAGCGCGTTCGGCAGCGAACGCACCGACGTCCCGAGCCGCACCACCAACGCCCCCATCGACCCGGCCTGGTGGCGCCGGTTCAACGACCCCGAGCTTTCCTCGCTGGTCTCCCGCGTGGCCGCGCAGAACCTCGACTTACAGACCGCCGCCGAACGCGTCCTGCAGCAGCGGGCTCAGATCCAGGTCGTCGCCTCGCAGGGCCTGCCGCAGATCGCCGCCCAATCCTCCTACATGCGCGACCGCTTGAGCCCGACCGGCAACCCCGCCGCGCTGGTCGTCACCAAGCCCGGCGCTCCGGAGGAGTTCGACGTCTTCCAGAACGGCCTCAATTCGTCCTGGGATCTCGATCTGTTCGGCCGCATCCGCCGCGAGACCGAGGCGCAGGCCGCCCAGGCCCAGGCCGCGATCGAGGACCGCCGCGGTATCGCCCTGGCCGCAGTGGCCGACATCGCGCAGGACTACCTCCAGCTGCGCGGCCTGCAGGCCGAGCTCTTGATCGCCGAGACCAACCTGGCCCTCGCGCGGCAGAACACGGCCCTGGTGCGCACCCGCTTCGACAACGGCGTCGCCACCTCGCTCGACATCGCCCGCGCCCGCGCCCAGGAATCCACCATCGCCGCGACCATCCCGACCCTGCGCACGCAGCAGGCCGCCATGATCAACGCCATCGGCCTCCTGCTCGGCCAGACCCCGCGCGCGCTGGAGGCCGAACTCGCCGCCCCCGCCGCCGGACCGGTCGCAACGATCCCGACCGAGATCCCGATCGGCCTGCCCGCTACCCTGGTGCGCCGCCGCCCGGACCTGCGCCAAGCCGAGGCCAACCTGCACGCCGCCACGGCGCAGACCGGCGTGGCCGAGGCCGCTTTTTATCCGGACATCCGCCTCACCGGCGACTTCGAGCTGCAGGGACTGCGCTTCAAGGACGCGTTCAGCCTCTACTCCCGCGCCTTCGAAGTGGGCCCATCCATCTCGCTCCCGATCTTCCAGGGTGGCCGCCTCCGCGGCAACCTCAAGCTGCGTGAGTCCGCCCAGCGCGAAGCCGCGCTCCAATTCCGCCAAACCCTGCTTCGCGCCTGGCAAGAGGTCGACAACGCGCTGACCGCCTTCGCCGAAGCCCAGGCCCGCACCGCGCAG
>CAJCIJ010000251.1 GCA_903970315.1 Actinomycetota bacterium | reverse complement strand
GCCGTGGTCGCGCCCGACTCCGAGGCTGTGCCGGCCGACTCAGCCGCGCCCCCGCAGCCCGAAGCCGAGGCCGTGGCGCCCGACCCCACTGCCCGGCCGGCCGGCACGCGTCCCAAGCGCGGGCAGGAGTTTGAGTTGGAGGTGGAGTCGCTTGCCTACGGCGGCGAGGGCGTGGCGAGGCTTGGCGACGCTGGCTACGTGGTGTTCGTCGCCGGGGCGGTCCCCGGTGACCGCGTGCGCGCATACGTGTACAAGAGCAAACGCACCTACGCCCACGCCCGCACGCTGGACATAATCCGGCCGAGCACCGAACGGATCGCTCCGCGTGCAGACCATCCTGGCGTCCCGTGGCAGGTGCTGCCCTACGAGCGCCAGCTTGCGGTCAAGCACTCCCAGGTCGATGAGGCGCTGCGCAGGATAGGCAGGCTGGACGGCTTCCAATTGGAAGAGATGGTCCCGGCGCTGCAGCAGTGGCGCTATCGCAACAAGCTCGAGTACTCCTTCGGCAACCACGACGGCGAGCTTGTGTGCGGCTTTCACGCCTCGGCACGGTGGAACCGCGTGGAGCACATCGACGACTGCATGCTGGCCTCCGAGCTGGGCAACCGTGCTCGCGCGGCGGCATACAGATGGTGCGCCGAGCAGGGCCTGACTGCGTGGGAGCGTTCGGCACGCGCAAGCGAGGATGCCGGCGACGACAGCCCGGTCCAGCGGAGGGGGCGCCCGACGCAGGCAGAACGCACTGGCCCCGGGCCCGATGGCCGTGCGCTGTTGCGCAACCTGGTCGTCCGCGAGGGCCGTCGCACGGGCAAGTTGCAGGTGCGCCTGGTCACCACAGACGGGACCATCGCGACCCATTCACTGGCGGAGGCACTGGTCGCCGAGCTCGGTGAGGAGAGCCTCAGCGGCCTGCTGTGGACTCGTTCGGTGGCGCTGGGGGAGACCACGATTGGCGGTCAGACCGAGCTCGTTTGGGGCCGCGAGGAGCTGCCCGAGCGACTCTGCGACTTAGACGTGCGGATCCTGCCGGAGTCGTTCTTTCAGACCAACACCGAGATGGCCGAGATGCTCTACGGGATCGCCGGCGAGTACGCGGCGCTGTCGGGGTGGGAGCGGGTTTTTGACCTCTACTGCGGGCTGGGCACGATTGGCCTGACGCTCGCGCCGCACGCGGGCGAGGTGTGGGGGCTTGAGGTCTCCGCCGACGCCGTCGCCGGAGCGACTGCAGCGGCTGCCCGCAACGGGATTGCAAACGCCCACTTCAGCGCAGGAGAGGTGCGCCTGGGGCTGGCCGACGTGGTGGCGCGGGCCGGTCGGCCGGACGTCGTGGTCGTCGACCCCCCCCGCGCCGGTCTGGGGCGCAAGGTGGTCGAGCGCATCATCCAGGCGAGCCCGCGGCGGATCGTGTACGTCTCCTGCAATCCCACCACGCTGGCCGCCGACGTCTCACTGATGGCCGAGGCTGGATGGGCGCTAGAGCGGGTGCGACCCGTGGACATGTTCCCCCAGACCCACCACATTGAGTGCGTGGCGGTCCTGGAGCGCGGCGTGCCGGTCCTGGAGCGCGGGTAGGGTCTGGGCTGTGCAGGCGGTCACGATCAGGGACAAGGTGCTGTCGGTCGGCGAGCACCCCGATCCCGTGGCCGGCGTCGGGGAGGTTCTCGTTGCGGTGCGCGCAGCGGGACTCAACGGCGCCGACATGATGCAGCGGATGGGTCATTACCCCGCTCCACCCGGATCCCCTGCCGAGATTCCCGGGCTTGAGTTTGCCGGCGAGGTCAAGGAGTGCGGGGCCGGCTCCGAACGGTTTGCGGTCGGCGACCGCGTTATGGGAATCGTCGGCGGGGGCGGGCAGGCCGAGCTGGTGGCGGTGCACGAGCGCCAGCTGATGCCAGTGCCAGAGGCGCTGGACTGGGCGCAGGCCGGGGGCGTGCCCGAGGTCTTCCTGACGGCTCACGACGCCCTGTTCACCCAGGCCCAGCTGCGCTGCGGCGAGCGCCTGCTGGTACACGGCGGTGCCGGTGGGGTTGGGACGGCAGCGATCCAGCTCGGGCGGTTGGTCGGCGCCGAGGTCTTTGCCACGGTTCGCGACGAGTCCCTGCGGGCGGGGGTGTCGGACCTCGGTGCCACCGTGCTGGACCCCAATGACTTTGCCGACCACGGCCCCTTTGACGTGGTGCTGGAGCTTGTGGGGGCGGTCAACCTGCCGGCGAACATCCAGTCGCTGGATGTCGGTGGGCGGATCGTCGTGATCGGCGTCGGCGCCGGCACCAAGTCAGAGATCAACCTGCTGGCTCTGATGGCCAAGCGCGCGCGGATCCACGGCTCGATGTTGCGCGCCAGGCCACTGGAGGAGAAGGCGATCGCTTCGCGCCGGGTTGAGCAGGAGGTGCTGCCCGCCATGCAGACCGGCGCGCTGAAAGTGCCCATCTATGAGACCTTCGCGCTTTCAGACGCGGTTGCCGCCTACGACAAGTTTGCGGCCGGCGGCAAGCTGGGCAAGATTGTGCTGATCATGACCGACGGCGACTGAGCGGTCCGCCGGTCAGCGAGCGGCCGACGGGCGCGCGCCCCGAGACGGCGTCGCCGAGCCTGCGGGCGTGTGGCTCAGTAGGGCGGCTGGGCGGCGTGCCAGTCGCCCAGTACACGGAAGGCGTCCCAGAAGGCCTGCTTGGTCTCGCGCTCGTCCAGCGAGTCATCGATGTTGGGCACGTACAGAGCCTCGATGGACGGCGTAAACGACTGCACGGTGCCCGTGACCGGCTCCAGGTGCCGCGCCAGCGGGATGTCCAAACCATCGAGGATCGCCAGGGCATCCGGTCCCATGACCACGATGATCTTGGGCGCAACGATCGCAATCTCCTCCACCACACGCTCGATGCACGCAGGGTCGGCAAGCGCTGCGTCGCCCACTGGGCATTTCACGCAGAGGGTCCCGTATACGGTCAGCGGGTCGATGGAGAGGCGCTTGAAGACCTTCATCAGGGCGCTGCCGGAGCGCCCGTAGAACGCCACTCCCTCCTCAATCTCCGAAGGCTTGGGGAAGTGCTTGAGCAGCATGATGTCCGCCTGGGGGTGGCCCGAGCCGAGTACGGGCATAAGGTTGCCGCGGGGGCAGTGGTGGCACGCTTGGAGCTCGTGCGTGAGCGTCCCCAACTCGCGTATCGCCCGCTCAAGGTACTTCTCGCGGATCTCGTCGTCGGTCACTGGCATGGACGCATCGGGATTAGACACCCCGGGACGGTGTCCTTGGCGGTGCACGGACAGTTGCGGTCCGCGCGCGCCCGCTTGCGCCGGTTCGGAGCCGCTGCGACGCTTGGCTTCGGTCACTGCTGGGCGCCCAGACGGCGCACCCGCCGGGCCGATCGCGCCCTGCGCGCCGTCGCCGGCGTGGCCTTGGTCTGTAGGAACTTCAACGCCTGCACATACAGCAGGCTGGTCGGTCGCGTGAGGATGTCGGCTTGGCGCAGCGACGCCAGAAACTGCTCGGGCCCATCGAAGTCGCGCATGCGCAGGCGCACCGAACCAAGCCCCTGTGGAACGTGGGAGTCCGAGCCTGCCCCCGCCGCAATGTTGTACTTGGCGGCGAAGCGCACGGCCTCCTCGTTGAACGTGTCGATGGCCACGCGCGGGTTGAAGGTCTCGATGGCGTCGATGTCGGCGATCATTGGCAGCAGGTGCTCGTAGTCGGGCACCGCGTGGAGGCGGTCAAAGGGGTGCGGGACGTACACGATGCCTCCCTGGCGCTTGATCTCGGCGACCGTCTCGGCCATGGTCATGCCCCGCGGGATCTTGCGCTTGATGAACAGGCCTATGACCTCGCCCTGTTCGGCGGTCTTGACCTCCTCGCCAACGATCACCTTGACTCCCGCCGCGGCGGCCTGGCGCGCAGCTTGCAGCGCTCCGGATATCTCGTTGTGGTCGGTGACAGCGACCGCGCCCAGGCCTCGTTCGCGGGCGGTGGCCAGGAGCACCTCCACGGGTGTGGCGCAGTCGGAAGAGTGGTCGGTGTGCATGTGCAGGTCGACGTCGATGAGTGGCCGGTCTGCGAGCGCGCGGCGTACCGCAGCGCTCACGCGCGGGCGCTGGCGACGGCTTGCAATCTCGCGGTACAGGGCCTCCAGATCGCGCGCTGTGCGCTCCCACGTGCGCGGCTTTGCATAGGCGCGACCGGCGCTGTCCAGGCGTGCTCGCAGCGACCCGTCGCCGACCAGGCGACCAAGCTGGGCGGCCAACGTGTGGGCGTCGCCCGGCTCAAAGAGCAGCCCGCGTTCGCCATCTCCGATCACCTCCTCATATACGGGCAGGCGCGCCGCGACCACTGCAGCGCCGGCGGCCAGCGCGCGCAACAGCAGCCGCGGCGCCGGTGCTGTGCCGTCGGAAGCGAATGTCACCACATCGGCGCCTGCGAGCAGCTCGTCCGGGTTGGCGTCGGCAAGGCTGCGAAACTGCACCTTGGCTCGTAGCGACTGGCTCAGGGACGCCCAAGCCGGCCCGGCCCCTGCCTCGTAGCCGCTGGCCACCGTGGCCTGCCACGGCGGCACCGAGGAGTCGGCTCCGACTGTGTGAAGGTGGCGCAGGGCACGCATGAACAGGCGCAGCGCTCCGCGCTCCTCGCCGGCGACGAACAACAGCCGGACAGGCGCCGCAGCACCCTCGCCAGCGGCATCGCTACGCCCGCGTAAATTCTCCGCGCCCGCGCCCGCGCCCGCGCCGCCGGAGCCGGGCCGATCGTCGTTGCACCCCGGGCCGACCACCGCGTACTCGCCGGGAAAGCGGGCCGCCATCATGCGCGCCGTGGCAGCGAAGCTTGCTGTCCGCGCGTCCAGGCGCCCGAAGAACCCTTCCATAAAGCGCTTCGTCACCTGCGTGGCCAAGAGTCTCTCAGTGGGCGCATGGAACGAGCCGACGTTCAGCGAGCGCGAGTGCCGCAGGGCAGTCGACGGCAGACTCGGCGCGAAGGGCTCGTGGACATGGACGAAGTCCAGGGGCACTGCGGCAAACAGCTCATCGAGCGTGCGAGCGGCGTCCACCGAGAGGGTGCCCGCGCGAGGTCGCGTGCGGGGGGTGGGACGGCGCGAGCTGCCCACGACATCCAGGACCTCGCCCACCGCCAGCACGAGGGGGCTGCCCCCGTCAATCCTCTCCAACAGGCTCTCGGGGTGCTTACGCGCAGCGCGCAGCGCCTGGCGCGTTTCACGGACCTGGCCCGGCGAGTGCGAGGGTGCGAGGATGAGCACGCCGTGCCCACGGCCCGCCAGCTCGTCTGCCACGGCGCTCACGTAGGTGTTGACCTCCTGGGGCTCATCCCAGGGGTAAGGAGTGACGTGGGCGACGGAGAAACGGACGGCCATTGGGTCCAATTATCGTGGCGCACCGCGGCGTGGCCTTAATCCGGGCCCCACCGCGGTGTCGCCTGTGCGCGCGCCGGGCGCTCCCAACGTTGTTTGCGCGCCGCGTTCTGCGCCCCGCGCGGCCGCGGGACTAGCGCGCGGCTGCCTGAGCGGCTCGCAGCGCCTCGGACTCGCGGGCCGAGGCCACGAGCGACGCCACGACCTCTGCGAGCTGTCCGCCGGCGTCTGCGTCGGTAAGCCTGCCCGCCTCGTCGAACTGTTCGTGTGCGTGTCCCAGGGCGACGTCGCCCTCGACCACGCGAGCGCCTGCGGCGGCGAGGGTCTTGCGCAGCTCGGCCTGGGACCACACGGCCCCGAACGCGCCCTGGCTGGCCCCTATGACCGCGGCCGGCTTGCCCTTCATGGCTCCGCCGTTGACCGGGCGCGAGGCCCAGTCCACCGCGTTCTTGAGCTGGCCCGGGATCGACGAGTTGTACTCCGGCGTCGCGACCAGGATTGCATCGGCGCCCGCGATCGCGGCTCGCAGAGACGCGGCCCCGGGTGGCGTGGCATCGCCGTCGTCGTCTTCGTCGTACGGCTCGACCGCCTTCAATCCGTCAAACAGCTCGAAGTCGACGTCGTCGGGCAGCTGCGCGGCGCCTTCGAGCAGGAGCTTGCGGTTGTACGAGTCGGCGCGCAAGCTGCCGGAGATTCCCAACACGAGCATCCGTCTCGTCCCCGTCCTCTACGCCTGGGTGAAGAACAGCTCGGCGGTCACGGTCACCTCGTTGGCAAGTGCAGGCTCGCCGTTGGGGAGCGGGTTCTGCCAGTTCATGCCGTATGCGGTGCGGTCCAGCTTGGCCTCGAGCTTCAGCCCGAAGTACGGCTTCTCCATGTACTCCTTCTGCGGGCCAACGGTGCCCGTGACCGTGATCGGCAGCGTAGTGCCCTTGAGCGTCAGGTCGCCCGTGACCTCGATGGCATCGCCGTTGGTGCTCACCGACGTCGACGTGAACGCCACCTCGGGCGCCCTTTCGGCGTCGAAGAAGTCTGGGGACTGAAGGTGGCCGGCGAGCTGGTCGTTCTGGACAGCCACACCCGATACCGGTACCGAGCCCGTGAGCGTCGTCTGACCGTCGTCGGTCGTCTCGAGCTTGGCGGTGACCGGCGAGAAGCTTCCCCGGAATGTACCCACGTGGTAGTCCACGGCAAACGAGACCTGAGAGTGGACCGGGTCGATCACCCAGGTGCCTGTTGGCAGGGCGGTCGGTGCGTCTACAGCTGTACTCATTGGAACCTCCGAGATAGTGGATATACTTGAGTCGTCAACAATATAGCATTCAATGATGACTCATCAACTATTGACTGATCAAACTTTAGCCCGCGAACGCAGTGCGGTAGCGGGTCTTCCTACCCCGCGGGAGTGCGAGCGCACCGACGACGCCGTGGCGGCCTGGGTGCGCCTGCTGCGCGGACACGCTGCGCTGCGGCGCCTGATGAGCGCGCGCTTGCAGGCCGATCACGGGTTGACTGTCAGCGAGTACGAGGCGCTGTTGCTGCTCGACGAAGCCGACGGAGCGCGCCTGCGAGGCGTCGACCTGGCGGCCGGCTTGGTGCTCACGCCGTCCGGCGTAACGCGACTGCTGGACCGTCTGGGCAAGCTCGGGTTCGTGCGCAGGGAGTCCTGCCAGGGCGACGCCCGCGTCAGTTATGCCGTGCTGCTGGACGCAGGGCGCCAGCGTCTTGCGCAGGCCGCATGCGGGCATGTCGCGGCGATCCGGGCGGTGTTCGGCGAGCGCTATACCGACACCGAGCTCGGGCAGCTGGCGGAGCTGCTGGGTCGGCTGCCGGGTGCAAGCACGGGCGCGTCCGCGTGTGCCGGCGACGCCGGCTGATCGGCCCGCTGTCCAAGGTTGCAGCGGCGATCTCGGGCCTGTTGGCCCTACACGCGACAGGTCCCTGTCGGCAAGCTCACACCCATAAGCGGAATTCCGCTCTCCAGGGCGCGTCCGGTGCTCTGGGACGAGAGATATGAGCCGGGTCATTCACTGGAGATCACGACCGTAGGAGTAGCGATGTCAGTACGCGACAAGCTGGTTGAGTTGGCTTACGTCCGCTGGGAGTTGCGCGAGCGCGAACAGGCGCGCGAACAGGCCGACGCGGCACTCAGCGTCCGAAACGCTTCTACACCGCCCCGCAAGATCCCGCGCACCGTATAGTTGAGTCCAGGGTGCGGCGCCAACGAGGGTCCGCGACCCGTCGGCACTGGCCGTAACCGGGACAGCTCAACATGAAGGGAGGATGAGGGCCCCCTTCATCCCGGTTGCGGCTCCAGTCGGGGCCCCGGGCGCGGTTGCCGTCGCGGCTCAGCGGCTAGGTGTTGCGGCGCGCTTGGTCTTGGCGCGCGGACGCGAGGCTGTCTTCGGCGATGGAGCCTTGGGCAGCCCGGCGTACTTGGCGATGAACTTCTCGGTCTGCTCGCGCGCCAGGTTGTCCGGGCGTTGCGTGTGCGGAGACTTCATCAGGTAGGAAGACGGACCGTCCAACTGGCCGCCCACTCCATGGTTGAGCGCCAGCTTGCAGCACCGCACCGCGTCGATGACGATCCCGGCGGAGTTCGGCGAGTCCCAGACCTCAAGCTTGAGCTCGATGTTCAGGGGCACATCGCCAAAGGCCTGCCCCTCGACACGAATGTGCGCCCACTTTCGATCGGTCAGCCAGGGCACGTAGTCCGACGGCCCGATGTAGATGTCATTGGGGTCAAGCTCGTGGTCCATGATCGACGTCACCGCGCGGGTCTTTGAGATCTTCTTTGACTCCAGGCGCTCGCGCTCGAGCATGTTGTAGAAGTCCATGTTGCCGCCCACGTTCAGCTGTGACGTGCGGATCATCTTCACCCCCCGGTCGGCCATGAGCCGGGCGAGGGTGCGGTGCAGGATCGTGGCGCCGACCTGTGACTTGATGTCGTCGCCGACTATCGGCAGGCCGGCCTTGGCAAAACGCCGGTCCCAGTAGTCCTCGCGGGCGATGAACACGGGGATGCAGTTGACGAAGCCGCAGCCGGCCTCGAGGATCTGCTCCACGTACCACTTGGTCGCCTGCTCGGATCCCACGGGCAGGTAGGAGACGACGACATCGGTGTGCGTTTCGCGCAGCACCGC
>CAJCIJ010000250.1 GCA_903970315.1 Actinomycetota bacterium | reverse complement strand
TTGGAGCTGGCGCTGCGCGAGGCGCTGTCACTGGGACACAACTACATCGGCACCGAGCACATCCTGCTTGGCTTGGTGCGCGAGAACGAGGGCGTGGCGGCACGCATCCTGGTCGACTTCGATGCCGACTCCGAGAAGATCCGCAACGAGGTCATCCGCATGCTCTCCGGCCCCGGCGGTCGCCGCCAGGGAGCGGGGGCGGGCGCCGGCAGTGGCGGCTCGGTCTCCGGCGAGGGCAAGAAGTCATCGCGCCTGCTTGACCAGTTCGGGCGCAACCTCACCAAGCTGGCCTCCGACGGAAAGCTCGACCCTGTGGTGGGGCGCGAGATGGAGATCGAGCGGATCATGCAGATCCTGTCGCGGCGCACCAAGAACAACCCCGTGCTCGTGGGCGAGCCCGGCGTGGGCAAGACCGCCGTGGTCGAGGGGCTTGCGCAGCGCATCACAGGCGGCGAAGTGCCGGAGCTGCTCAAGCAGAAGCAGATCTACACGCTGGATCTTGCGGCGCTGGTGGCCGGTTCCAAGTACCGCGGCGAGTTCGAGGAGCGCCTGAAGAAGGTGATGAAGGAGATCACCCAGCGCGGCGACATCATCCTGTTCATCGACGAGCTTCACAACCTTGTGGGCGCGGGTGCCGCCGAGGGCGCGATTGACGCCGCATCGATCCTGAAGCCGGCGCTCGCCCGTGGCGAGTTGCAGACGATTGGCGCCACCACCCTGGACGAGTACCGCAAGTACCTGGAGCGCGACTCGGCACTTGAGCGGCGCTTCCAGCAGATCCGCGTCAACGAGCCCACCATCGAGCAGACTGTGGAGATCCTGAAGGGGCTGCGCGAGCGCTACGAAACCCACCACAAGGTGCAGATCACCGACGAAGCTCTGGAAGCGGCGGGCGAGCTGGCCGACCGCTACATCTCCGATCGCTTCCTGCCGGACAAGGCCATCGACCTGATCGACGAGGCGGCATCGCGCATGCGCATCAAGTCGATGACTTCGCCGCCGGCCAATACGGAGCTTGAAAACGAGATCGAGACGACGAGGCGCCAGAAGGAGTCGGCGATCGAGGCGCAGGAGTTTGAGAAGGCCGCAGCGCTGCGCGACCAGGAGCGCAAGCTCACCAACAAGAAGCGCGAGATGGAGGAGGAATGGGAGTCGGGCAAGTCCGCCGACAGGCCCGCCATCGGTGAGGAGGAGATCGCGGACATCGTGTCCATGTGGACGGGAATCCCCGTGTTCAAGCTCACCGAGGCCGAGACCCAGAAGCTGATGCGCATGGAGGACGAGCTGCACAAGCGCGTCATCGGCCAGCACCCTGCGATCGAGGTCGTCTCCAAGGCCATCCGCCGTTCGCGCGCGGGTCTGAAGGATCCCAAGCGGCCGACGGGCTCGTTCATCTTCCTGGGTCCCTCGGGTGTGGGCAAGACCGAGCTTGCCCGTACGCTCGCCGAGTTCCTGTTCGGCGACGAGGACGCCATGATCCGCATAGACATGTCGGAGTACATGGAGAAGCACGCGGTCTCGCGGCTCGTGGGATCTCCGCCGGGATACATCGGCTACGACGAGGGCGGCCAGCTCACCGAGGCGGTGCGCCGCAAGCCCTACTGCGTGCTCCTGCTCGACGAGATCGAGAAGGCCCACGGCGACGTGTTCAACATCCTGCTGCAGATCCTTGAGGACGGCCGGCTCACCGACGCCCAGGGTCGCACCGTGGACTTCCGTCACGCGATCGTGATCATGACCTCCAACATTGGCGCCGCCGAGATTGCCCGCAACACGCCCCTGGGCTTTGCGGTCTCCGACGACGAGACGGGCATCACCTACGACGACATGAAGGACCGCATCATGGGTGAGCTCAAGAAGGTGTTCCGGCCGGAGCTGCTGAACAGGATCGACGAGGTCATCGTCTTCCACAAGCTCCAAAAGGACGAGATCAAGGAGATCGTGGATCTGCTGCTGCTGCGCATCCGCGAGACCATGGCCGAGCGCGAGCTGCAGCTTGAGCTGTCTGAGCCCGCACGGGAGCTGCTGGTGGACAAGGGCTGGGATCCCGCCATGGGCGCCCGGCCGCTGCGCAGGGCCATCCAGCGCTACATCGAGGACCCACTTGCGGACTTCGTGTTGCGCGAGGAGCTGATGCCTGGAGCCACGGTGGTCGTTAACGCTCCCGCCGAGGGCGAGGGCGAGCACGTCAAGCTGACAGTCGTCAAGCCCAAGAAGCCCAAGAAGACTCCCGTGGCCGTGGGCGCGCGCGCTGCCGAGGAGTTGGTGGGCGAGGAGTTGGACTCCTCTGTGTCCGACCTGCCGGCAGGAGATGGTCTGGGTGAGCTGGACGGACCCGAAGGCGGCATTGGCGATGGCCCGGAGCCGTCGCTGGACGATCCCCGGGGCACCGACGATGGCGGGGCCAGCGGCCCCGACGCGCCTGGCTCCGGCGACCAGCCGGCCTGAAGTGCCGCGGCCCTGAAGCGCCGCCCGGCTTGAAACGCCGACGGCGCCAGCCACCCTGCCGCGCGCGCGTTACCCGCGCTACTACCTGAGGGTCAGCAGTTCCGCGCCACCGGAGCCCAGCCCGGACAACCTGCCTACCGCCGAGGCGTGGCCACCGGAGAGCGAAACGAGCGTGCCACTTGACGCTTCTTCAGCCAACGCCGTGGACGGCGACAGGCCGTTCTTGACTCCGTTTGCCACCGAGAGTTCCAGGCTGCCGTAGAAGGGGATTTCAAGCGGGATCTGGGGGATGACAACGTTGACCACGACACAGCCCTGTGGCACAGCGAGGTAGCCGGCGCTCCCCGGATAGCACCTGGAGGGCAGTTCAGACGGTTCGAAGGCGATCGGATTGCAGGCCGAGCCTGCTTCGCCGCCTTCAGCGACCCCGGGGCCGCATTCGCCCAGGGTGGCGATCCCAACCCTCAGCCGCGGTACGGTCTCTCCCGAGCGCGTCGTTCCTCGCACCGCTTCGGCATTCCATGGCAAGCTCGCCGCGCGCCGACGGATTCGCTTTGGCAGCACAACGGTTTCCCGTTCACTGGCGTTTCGGCATTCCAGCAGTTCGTTGACCGGAGGAACCTTTGCCCGCTCGGCTTCGTCACAGATACTCGCTTCGGTGGTTTCATCGATCAACGGTCGTTCGGCGGTGGCGAAGACGGTCAGTGGCTGGCCGGTGTCGCGGCCCCGCGCGACCGATTCGTATCGTTCGGTCAGTTCGGGTGCCTGACACTGCGGTGCCCCCCATCCTTCGACGAGGCCGTAGGCGCGTTGCGGTTCGGCTTCGCGACCGTTTTCATGTTCGTTTCGGACGCTGCCCGACGCTGTCATCGGACAGGTGACGGTGCCAATTGCGGGTCCGCTCAGGATGAGCTGTCCCCAGCCGACCCACGAAAGCTTTCTGGACCGGATCGCCTCCCTTTCGCTGGGGGATGGACATTCGGCGAGTGTGCGAAGCGCTTCGTTGGTGCACTGGGCTTCCAGCTTCAGCACGGCGGCGTTGCTGTAAGCCAGTGGTGGACTCGCGGCCGCAGGCGCGGGTGACAACGCGAAGGACGCCACCGCCCAGAGGACGGCCAGGCCGAGGCCGACACCCTTCCTGAGCGTGGGGTTCCTACCCACCGGTGGGAGCGCTCGCGCCTGACCAATCGGCCCGTCGGGCGCCTGCGATCCGCCGGCTATCCTTGCCGCTCCCCGTCGCACAAGACGGAGGATGGTACCAGGCGCCAACGAGTCGGGGATATGCCCCCGACGGCCCCCAGCCGGCCAAAAGGGCCGCTTTCGCGTAGAATGGTAAGCCGTGCTCTCAAGACCCGGTGAAGAGCTAGAACTCACTAGCCGTCAGGAACCCGGACTGATCAGGGCACTTGAGATGGTTGCGCCAGGGACGGCGTTGCGCGAGGGTATCGACAGCATCCTCGACGCCCGCACCGGCGCGCTCATCGTGATGGGCGACCCCGAGGAGCTGAGCTTTCTGAACTCCGGCGGCATCAAGCTGGACATCGATTACACGCCGGGCATGCTGTACCAGGTGGCCAAGATGGACGGCGCCATCATCCTGGGCGCCAACGCAACCAAGATCGCCATGGCCAACGTGCAACTGATGCCCGATCCAACAATTCTCTCGCTTGAGACGGGCACCCGCCACCGCACCGCCGAGCGCGTGGCAAAGCAGACGGGGGCGCTTGTGATTGCGGTCTCTCAACGCCGCGACGTGGTGACGCTGTACGTGGAGGACTCCAAGTACGTCATGGGCGACATCACAGTGGTACTGGCCAAGGCCAACCAGGCGCTGGCGACGCTGGAGAAGTACAGGACGCGCCTTGACCAGGTCTCGACCCGGCTGACAGCGCTTGAGTTCGAGGGAGGCGCCACGCTGCACGACGTGCTTTCGGTGCTTCAGCGCTCCGAGCTTGTGACGCGAATGGCCGTGGAGATCGAGCGCCACATTGTCGAGCTGGGCACCGAGGGGCGCCTGATCGAGATGCAGCTTGAGGAGACCCTCGTGGGCACCGCCGCCGAGAAGGCGGCGCTGGTGCGCGACTACCTGGTGGAGCACTCCGACGAGGCGCTTACGGCGGCCCTGGACGAGATCGGCCGCCTCACCCATCAGGACCTACTGGACTTTGGTCGCCTGGCCGAGCTGCTGGGCTACGACCGCAAGCTGAACACGCTGGACTATCCCGTCTCGACCCGTGGTTACCGCATCCTCGGCCGCATCCCCAGGCTCCCCAAGCTGGTGGCGCGTCAGGTGGTGGAGGGATTCGGAGGCCTCGACGAGCTGCTGGCGGCCACCGACGCCGAGCTTGAGGCTCTGGAGGGAGTGGGAGAGGTGCGGGCCAAGGACATCCGGGAGGGTCTGCGCCGGCTGCAAGAGGTCAACCTGGTCGACCGCTACCTGCAGCCCTAGCGCAATCGGTCACCCATCCCCGCCGCGGGCGGACTACGAAAAGGAGCACATCATTCCCCAAGCAGAGCCAGACATGTTGATTGACGTCGATGAGGAGCGCGTGGTGGAGTGCATCGAGTTCGAACTCGGTGACCACGTCGTCTACCCCCACCACGGTGCGGGCAAGGTCGAAGGCAAGGAGGAGATGGAGGTGCTGGGCGCAAAGCGCGAGTACCTGACCATCAAGATCCTGCACAACGACATGACAGTGAAGGTCCCCACCGAAAACGCCGGTGTGGCGGGCCTGCGCAGGGTGATCGACGAGGAGACGGTCAAGAAGGTGCTGGACGTGCTCCAGGGCGAAGTCTCCGAGATGCCCAAGAACTGGA
>CAJCIJ010000249.1 GCA_903970315.1 Actinomycetota bacterium | reverse complement strand
GCCGCGAGGTTGTAGATCTCAGCCGGCTTGGCCACACGAAGGGCGTCGACCAGCGACCGCTGGTCAAGCAGATCCGCTTGGTGCAGGGTCACCCGGTCGCGGATGTGCTCGATCCGATCGAAGCGCTCCGTCGAGGACCGGCGCACGAGCCCGTGGACCTCATAGCCCTTCTCCAGCAGCAGCTCGGCCAGGTACGAGCCATCCTGGCCTGTGATGCCTGTTATCAGGGCGCGGGGTCGGTCAGACACGCCGGGCAGCCTACACCGACGATGTGATGCGGGTTTGTCCGAGCCCGTGTGTGGGTACCATGGAGAGAGGGCCGCAATTGAGGTTCGCCAATCGCATGCCCGGGTTCTGGTCGCATTCCACAGGCATGGAGGCCGCAAGTCCGGTTGGCTGCCGTACCGGAGGGGCTGTGACGAGGCCACGCGCAATCAGATCAGGAGGCATCGCGCCGGCGAGCGCGAGCGCACCGGCGCGCCGCGCACTGATGGCCATGGTCACCCTGGCGTGCGCGGGCTGTATGGGCGCAGCCATCGGCCCCGCCGTGACGCTCGCCGCCGGTTTTGGCGTGACCGAACCGCACTTCCAGCTCGGGACCTGCAACAACCCCGAATGCATGTACGAAAAGGTCGAGTCCGAACTCAGCGAACTCCACGGCACCCAACATCTCGCGTACACGCAGGCCGCCGGACACCCCCCCTACGGCGTGGTGGGCTTTGAATTCAACTCCGAAACCGGCGACATCGGCGGAGCCAAACGGCCGCTGGGCGATGTTCGCAACCTGCGGGTCGACGTCCCTCCCGGCCTTGCCGCAAACCCCGAGGTGCTGCCCAAGTGCACCGTGGAAAAGTTCGATGCAAACGAATGCGGAACCAGCGAACAGGCCGGCGAAGACGAACTGGAAATCTACGCCGAAGTCTTTGACTTCGGCCACGTGTTCACGCTCTCGGCGCCCGTCTATGACCTGGAACCTCCAGAACCCACCTCGGGGTCCCAAGGGGTGCCGCTTGACTTCGGCATCCACGTGAACCTCTCCGAAGACCTCACCGGCATCGCCTTCAGCCCCCACGTCGCCGACTTTCACCTGCTGTTGGAAGGCCACGTCAGCTGGTACCGCGAACCCAACGCCCAACAGCGCGGGGTGACAAGCGGCGACTACCACGAGTGGTTCACGATCGCCAACCTCCCCAACAGCGCCGAAGGCATCCCCATTGGGATTGTCAAGAGCAAGCTGATCTTCTACGGCAACCGTGCCGGAAGCGGCTTTCTGACCCTGCCCAGCGAGTGCTCCGAACATGTCGGCGGGCACCTCTTCGTCGAATCCTACGGCTCACCCCCGGAAACCTCGGAAACCTTCACCACCACGCCCGTGGGGGCCGAAGGGTGCCAGAACGTCCCGTTCAAGCCCGAAATCAGCCTCCAGCCAAGCGAACCAACCGAGGGTGGCAGCGCGCAGTCCGACACCCCCGACGGCACCACCACGCAGGTGACCGTGCCGCAGAACGAAGGCGACGCCGAAACCGAGATCAACTCGGCCAACCCCCGGCAGATCACGCTCGCACTGCCCGAAGGGATGTCGCTGAACCCCTCCGCTGCCGCCGGGCTGCAGGCTTGCAGCAACGCCCAGTTCGGCATCGCCGCCGAAGGCGCAAGCCTGCCCGTCTCGCCGCCCACTGTCGAACCTGTGTACCAAGGCGGGCAGTGGGTGCCCGCGCCGATCGCCTGTCCCGCCGGCTCGCAGATCGGCACGCTTGCGATCGAAACGCCCGACCTACCGCCGGGGTCGCTGAAGGGCGGCGTGTACCTCGGCGAACCGCTCAGCAACGCGCCCGCGTCGGGCCTGCGCTACCGCCTGCTGCTGAGCGCCGAATCGGCGCGGTTCGGCGTCGGTGCGCGGCTGGTGGGCACTGTCTCGGCCAACCCCACCACGGGCCAACTGGCGGCCACCGTGCAGACTCCCCAGCTGCCGTTCGGCGACGCCACCCTGCGGCTGCGCGGGGGACCGCAGGCGCCGCTGGCAAACCCCTTGCAGTGCACCGAAGGCGACGCCGAAGGATCGCTGGAGCCCTACGGCGGTAACAAAAACGGGGCCTTCTACCCGGCCACCGCCTCCCCCATGTGGCCTTTCCAGGCACTTGGCTGCGCACAGCCGCTGTCGTTTGCCCCCAGCCAGTCCACCGCCGACGAACCCCCGCAGGCCGGCTCCGGCGCCGCCTTCACGCTGAACGTGTTTCGCGCCGACGGCCAGCAGTACCTGTCGGGCCTGTCCACCACGCTGCCGGAGGGGCTGCTCGGATCGATCGCCTCCGTCGCCGTGCGCTGCGAAGAACCGCAGGCCGCCTCCGGCGCCTGCCCGTCCGCCAGCAGGATCGGCACTGTGCGTACAGCGATCGGTGCGGGGTCCGAACCGCTGGAGGTACCCGCCTCAAACGAAGCGCCGGGGACCGTCTACCTGACCGGGCCCTACGACAACGCGCCCTTTGGACTCGTCGTGGTGGTGCCCGCCGAACACATCGGCCCGTATGACTTCGGCGACATCGTGGTCCGCGCCACGATCGAGCTTGACCCCCACACCACACGAGTGACCGTCACCGCCACCCAGGCCTTCATCGTTGGCGCCAACGCCATCGAAACCTCGCCCACCGCGGTGCCCACGATCGTCGGCGGCGTGCCCGTGCGACTGCGCACCCTGTCGGTCTCGCTTGACCGGGCCGGCTTCATCACTAACCCGACCAGCTGCTCGCCCCTGCACACCGAAAGCCGGCTCACCGGACTCGCCACGCTCACGGCAACGCCCGTTGCCGAAGCCAGCGACCTTGCTTCCAGCCCGTTCCAGGCGTCCGGCTGCGGCGCGCTCGGGTTCTCCCCCACGCTGTCGGCAAGCACCAGCAACAAGACATCGCGCCAGGACGGCGCAAGCCTGCAGGTCACCGTGACTCCCGGGGCGCATCAGGCCGACATCAGGGAACTCGCGGTCACGCTCCCGCCGCAGCTGGTCTCCCGCGACAGCACGCTCGTGCGCGCCTGTTCGCAGGCACAGTTCGCGATCAACCCGGCCGCCTGCCCCACCGGCTCGCAGGTGGCTACGGCCTCGCTGACGACTCCGCTGCTGCCCGCGCCACTGACCGGCGACGGCTACCTGGTCGCCGAGGGCGGCGCCGCATTCCCCGACCTGTGGTTCATCCTTTCCGGCGACGGGATCACGCTCGTCGAGGAGGGACACACCGCGATCAAGGACGGCGTCACAAGCTCGACCTTTCCCGAACTGCCCGATGCACCCTTCAGCAGCTTCACCGCGACGTTCCCTGTGGGGCCCTACTCGCTGCTGTCCACCAGCGGTCCTTTGTGCCCGCACACGGTCACCTCGCGCACGCTCGTCCTGGTCCGCAAGCACGGCCGCCCGGAGCGCAAGCACGCGCACCGCGTCTACCGCACGCGCGTCGTCACGCATCTTGTGCCCGTCTCACTGACGCTGCCAAGCACGCTTGTGGCCCAGGACGGGGTCAGGATCACGCGCGACCCCACCATCTCGGTCGCCGGGTGCCCGCAGACCGCCTCATCCAAACGGCTGGCGGTGCGGTTGCGGGTGCGTCGCCGCCGCGCGCTGATCACCGTCACGGTGTCGGTCCCCGGTCGCATCACCGTGCGCGGACGCGACATGGCTGGCACCCGGCACTACGCCGTTCACCGCGGCACAGTCACATTCTCAGCCCCCCTGTCGCGCGCCGGGCTGCACGCCCTGTCCGCTCGCCGGCCCAGCAAGATCGCCGTCGAGGTGATCTTCCGGGGGTCCGGCAAGACCACCGACGAGCGCGCCAGCACCAAAGTCGGCGGCCGCCGGCGCTAGCCGCCCACCGGCTCCTCGGTCACGTCCCGCGCCACCAGACCCGCGTACAGTCCCCCGCGCGCCAGCAGCTCCTCATGGGTGCCTCGCTCGGCGATGTGACCGTGGTCGAGCACCACGATCTGGTCGGCGTCGCGCACTGTTGAGAGACGGTGGGCGATCGTGATCGTCGTGCGCCCCTCGGCCAGACGCTCCAGCTCGGCCTGCACAGCGGCCTCTGTCTGAGTGTCAAGCGAGCTGGTCGCCTCGTCGAGCACCAGGACCGGCGGGTTGCGCAGCACCGTGCGCGCAATCGCCATCCGCTGCTTCTCGCCGCCCGAGAAGCGGTAGCCACGCTCGCCGACGACCGTGTCGTAGCCATCGGGCAGCGAGACGATCAGATCATGCACCCGAGCGGTGCG
>CAJCIJ010000248.1 GCA_903970315.1 Actinomycetota bacterium | reverse complement strand
CGCCTCCCACCAGCACCTCGCTGAAACCGAGAACCGCGAGCTGGTGGCGGCGTAGCGCTGGCAGCCACTGCACCGACGAATAGGCCAGTGTCGGCTGGCTTAGACACGCCCCGAAGGGCCAGTCGCCTGCCGACGGGGCCGAGTGCCATGGCCTAGGGTCCGCGGCCATGCTGCTGGGCGTAGATATCGGTGGCACGTTCACCGACGCGGTGCTGGTGTCGGGATCGGGGGTGCACACGGTCAAGGTGCCGACGACGCCGTTGGCACCGGCCGATGGGGTGCTCGACGCGATCTTCGCCGTGCTGGAGCGCGCGGGGGTGCAAGCAGGCGAGGTGAAGCGCTTTGCGCACGGCATGACCGTGGCGACAAACGCCCTGCTGGAGGGGCGCTGGGCGCGAACGGCGCTGGTGGCCACGGAGGGCTTTACCGACGTCGTCGAACTGGCGCGCCAGGCAAGACCGCACCTCTACCGTCTCTGTGAGGCCGGGCCGGCTCCGCTTGCGGGACGCGAAATGCGCTTTGGAGCGCCGGAGCGCATGGGTCCTGGTGGCGTGCTGCGCGAGCTTGACGGCACCGGCGCGGCAGCCATGATCGAGGCGCTCGCCGACCAGGCACCGGAGGCGGTGGCGGTGGCGCTGCTGCACTCTTACGCCCACCCCGAGCATGAGCAGGCCATGGCGCAGCTCATAGGCGCCAGGCTGCCCAACGCCCATGTCAGCCTCTCGCACGAGCTGGTGGGCACGTTCAGGGAGTACGAGCGAGCGGCGACTACGGAGGTCGATGCGGCACTGTCGCCGCTGCTGGCCGGATACCTGGGTGCGCTGCGCGTCGAGGCACAGGCGGCAGGCTTGCCGGAGCTGGAGGTGATGCAGTCCTCGGGCGGCCTCATTGACGCCGCGCAAGCTGCGCGCCACGCGGCGCTGACCGTGCTGTCGGGCCCGGCGGGTGGGGTGAGCGGAGCACAACTGGTGGCGCAACACTGCGGTGAGAGCGACGTGCTCTGTTTCGACATGGGTGGCACGTCCTGCGACGTCTGCGTGATCGCCGACGGCGAGGTGGCCGAAACCGCTGAACGGTCTGTCGGGGGCAGGCCCCTGGCGCTGCCGGCGCTCGACATCCATACCGTTGGCGCCGGCGGAGGGTCGATCGCATGGCGCGATGCGGGAGGGGCGTTGCGGGTTGGTCCTCACTCGGCTGGGGCCGTCCCGGGGCCTGCTTGCTACGGCCGCGGAGGTTGGCAGCCAACCGTCACAGATGCCAACCTGGTGCTTGGACGCCTGGACCGCCAGTCGTTGCCTGGCGGGGTTGCTCTGGACCTCGATGCGGCCACTGCGGCGGTGGCGGCGCTGGCGGACTCGCTTCAGCTTGACGTGATGGTCTGCGCGGAAGGCATCGTGGCGGTCGCCGAGGCCGAGATGCTGCGGGCACTGCGCGTGGTGACGGTCGAGCGCGGCGTGGACCCGCGACGGTTCTCGCTACTTGGATTCGGCGGCGCCGGGCCACTGCACGCGACGGCGATCGCCGAAGCACTGGGGATCGGCCGAGTTCTGTGTCCGCGCGCGGGGGGCGTGCTGAGCGCACTGGGCCTGGCAGCGGGGCGCGCTCGCAGGGATGTGTCAAAGACGGTCATGCTCGCGGGTCGGGAGCTCAACCCGGAGAAGGTGTCGCAGGAACGCGACGCGCTGATCGAACGGGCATGCCGGCAGCTGGGCGTCAATTGGGTCCCGGGCGACGCGCTCGACGGCAGCGATTTGACTGCTCCGGCGGCTGTGAACCGGGCGGGCCCCGACGAGGCAAGCCTGCAGATCCGAGTGCGCTACGAGCTGCGCTACGCCGGGCAGGCGTTTGAGCTGGCAGTCGAGGAGAACCAGTCGGTGGACCCCGTGGTGATCACGGAAGCGTTCACCCGGGCTCACGAGGAGCGTTACGGCTACCGCGAGGACGCAGGGGCGGTGCAGCTTGTGACGATCAGGGTCTCGGCGTCGGTCGCGCGACCGCAGCTGAACCTTGCCGTGGACACGGACGCGGGAGCCAGGCCGGGCCTGAGGGCCGGCCAGGAGCCGCAAGCGGAGTCGGACCTCGGAGCCGGTGAGGGCGCGCGAGTGCAGCGAAGCCGCCGCTGGGCCGTTCTGGACGGCCACAGCAGCGAGATCGACTGGATCACCGGGGAGTTGCCGGCGGGCACGCACCTGGAGGGCCCCGCGGTCTGTGCCATGCCCGAGTCCACGCTCCTGGTCAGAGCCGGCTGGCGGGCCGAGGTGGACACCCTTGGCACGGTGGTGCTCACGCACGGTGGCCAAGGGGGGACACAGGCGCCGGAGGCGGCTGGGGTCGCTGGTGCTGCTGGGGTCGCGGGTCGGCCGCGCCGGCCCGGTCGCCGGCCCGACTCGGCTGGTGTGGGGCAGTCGACGGGCACCCTTGACCCGATCGAGCTGCAGGTGCTCACGGGAGCGCTGCACGCCACATGCGAGGAGATGGGAGCAGTCCTGGTCCGCTCGGCGCACTCGGCGAACATCAAGGAGCGCCGCGATGCGTCCACGGCGCTGTTTGACGGGTCGGGGCAGATGGTGATGCAGGCCGAGCACATCCCGGTGCACCTTGGCGCGATGCCGGACGCGATCGCTGCTGTGCTGGGCGAGCGACATGAGCCGGGCGTCTCGTTCATCCTCAACGACCCCTTCGCGGGTGGCACCCACCTGCCGGACATAACGGTTATCACCCCGGTGTTCAGCGCGGACAGGTTGGTGGGCTTTGCGGCAAGCCGCGCACACCACGCCGACGTCGGCGGCCGGTGGCCGGGATCGATGCCGGCAGACAGCCGCACGCTTGCACAAGAGGGCTTGGTGATCTCGCCGCAGCGGCTGGACGCGGCGGCGATCGAGCGTCTGGTGGCCCAGATGCGTCAGCCCGACGAGCGCCGAGCCGACTTGCGCGCCCAGCTTGCAGCCAATCGAGTGGGCGCCGAGCGGCTGGCGGACCTGGCGCAGCGCCTTGGCCCGGACAGGCTGCGGGCGGGCACGGACGCGGTCCTGGACTACACCGAGCGCCGCATCAGGACCTCTCTGGAGGCGCTGGAGCGCGAACGTGTGCAGGTGGGTGGAGGGCCGGCGGCGTGGCATGCCCACGACGTGCTCGAGGCGGGCGAGGAGGACCTGTCCCTGACGCTACGGGCGACGATTGGCCAGGGCACAGTCGTGCTGGACTTCACGGGCTCGGCGCCGCAGCACCCAGGAAATCTCAACTGCCCGATGCCGGTGACCCGCTCGGCGTGCTATTTCGCGATCCGCGTCCTGACCGACCCCGACGTGCCGGCCTCGGCAGGCGCCCACCGGCCGATCGAGGTGGTTGCGCCGCTTGGCTGTCTGCTCAACGCGCGGCCGGGCGCGGCGGTGGCGGCAGGCAACGTCGAGACCTCCTCGCGCGTAGCCGATCTGGTGTTGGCGGCGTTCGGCCGGGCTCTTGGCCAGGGGACCATGAACAACCTGACGCTTGGCAACGACAGCTTCACCTACTACGAGACCGTGGGCGGCGGTCAGGGGGCATGCGCAGACGCCGACGGCCCCAGCGCTGTGCACGTGGCGATGAGCAATACCTTCAACACGCCCGTGGAGGCGCTGGAGCGCGATCTGCCGTTGCGCGTGAACCGCTACGCGGTGCGAAGGGGCTCCGGCGGCGCCGGGCACCATCGCGGAGGCGACGGTGTGGTGCGCGAGATCGAGGCGCTGGAAGAGATGGCGTACTCGCTGATTGGCGAGCGCCGTCGACACTCCCCGCCGGGAGCCAAGGGAGGCGCACCGGGCGCACCGGGGCGAAGCCTCTTGGTCAAGCCCTCCAAGCCCGGGCAGGAACTCCCAACCGAGGCGGTAATCGAGCTTCCAGCAAGGATTTCTGGGACCCTTGCTGCGGGGGAACGCCTGCGGGTTGAAACCCCTGGAGGGGGCGGCTACGGCGACCCCTGACCCGGTCAGCCGGGATGGGAGCGTCGCTAGGATCTAGGGGCCGGCCGGCGGCCCCCCACCCACCCCCGTCGGCCGGCGCTGAACCCGTTGCGCGACCAGTTGGCGGCGACCTGTAGGTCGGTTCACGGCACCTTTGAGGCCAGCTGGCGGGCGGTGATCACATCGAGGTAGGCAGTCAGCAGGTCGTGTCCGGCAGCCGAGGCCAGCCGTTGGGCTCGGCCGCTGCCTTTGGCGCCCTTGTGGTTGACGTTGCCGTAAGCCGAGGTGAGGAAGTAGTCAAGGGTCGCAGCGGTCTGGTCGCTGACGATGCCTTCGTCCTTTGCCGTCGCGACGAGGCCGGTGGCCTGCTTGATGGTCGCCGCAGCCTTGCGCAGGTCGGTGCGCTGGGCGGTGCCTTTGGCGAACACGGCCGCGTGCGCGCTGGCGCTGGCCTGCTTGACCACCCCTTCGGCGGTCTGCAACGTGGTCACGGACAACCTGGGCTCGATGCTGACGCTCATGAGCAGTTCGACATTGGGGTGTGGCGTGCCCGTCCAGGTCATGCCGGGAGAGGCTTCCGAGCCCCCGTGACCGAGGTAGGTTTCAACCTCGGCGCCCTGCTGAGCGGCGTAGACGGCGTAGGCGCCGCCCGGCGTATCGAGGCTCAGCACCTGGCCCTTGGTCACGAGCATGTTAAACCCGGTTGCGGGCGGGCCGATCTTGAAGGTGTAGGTGCCCGGAGTGCTGGGCAGTTCGTCCTGGGGGTTTGACGTGGAGACCACGGTCAACTGGCCGTTGGCCATGGGCTGGTCGATGCCCAGGCGAATGTCGCCGCTGCCGTTGGCAGCCAGGATGTTGCTCGTTTCTGTGTACCCCTTTACCGTGAAGCTGGTGATCAGGCCGGTGACCGGTACAAGCGGGAATTCGTAACTTCCGCCTGTGCTTGCGAGATGAGCGGCAAAGGGGTCAAGCAGGGCTGTGGGTCCGCGGGCGGCTTCGGGCGCGTGGTGGGGGGCGCCGCCGAAGGCGTTGGCGTAGGCGTAGGCGAAGTACGGGTAGCTCTCAAAATCGGCCTTGGTGTCTCCGAACGGGTTCTCGGGAGTGCCTTGGAGGTTGCTGCCGATCACCACGGGCGCTGGCGTGGGAGGCGCAGTCACAGGGTGGCTTGACTGAGCGTCGGCGACAGCGACGAAGGCAAACAGGGCGGCCATGAGGGCGGCCATGCAGGCAGCGGCCAACAGGTGTCCCGGGCGAGCCACCTCAGGGCACCCGCTGGGCAGATCGGAAGAGCGTCGTGTAGGGAAAGAGTGT
>CAJCIJ010000247.1 GCA_903970315.1 Actinomycetota bacterium | reverse complement strand
CGGCAAACCCCCTTTGCCTCGATAGTCACGGATGGCCCAAGGACATGGATGTATCCAAGGAGTGGCGCGACCGGATCGAGTACTGCTCCAAGCCGAAACCCCCCGTCACATTCGCTCGTGCGATCCCAACGCTACGCGAGCCGAGCGGCGAACAGGCGGTGCAGATCGAATGCACAGAATTGCTCAAGGACGAAGCGAAGCGCACGTGGGCGTTCGTCTGGGCGCCTGGCTTCGAGCACCCAACGTCGTTTCGACTCTCCCCGGAGGACCCAGACCGCTACGACCTGCGGGTTTCATCCAACAAGGCTGTCACCAACCCAGGCGCGCCGAAGCCACTGCCCGAGTGGTGCCGCGCCTCTGTCCAAGAGGAGCGCAAAGCCCGCTGAGTTATGTCGTGCTCCGCGCGATCTCGTTGAAGCGGACGGCCGCGCGGGTCGGAAAGACCAACTCATGGCAGCGGTGCACGAGGCCGGCGGCGTGGAGGCCCACGATTGCGTCGACTGCAAGCAGGTCGTTGCCGAGCTCCCGGGTGAGCTCGTCCACCGACCACGGCCCCGGCGTCGGGGACTCAAGCAGCAGACAGAGGACGTTGCGTTCCGTATCGGCGGGCTCGTCGCCAGCCAGCTTGCAAATAGGCTGATCTTGCATGGGAAGGTCCTTTCTCGTGCCACGCCCCGGGCAGTTCGCGCTGCGCCGGGGCACTATTTGTCGTGGTCCCCAAGCTAGCGGCGCGGGCGGCACGCGGCAGTGGTTGGCGGCCAAGCTGGCGCGAGAACGCTGGCACTGGGCCACGAAGCCACTTGCGTAGGCGACATCCTGCGATGACACCCCAGCACTACACCCTCAACGCCATCCAGGTCAAGGTGCTGCAGTGGATCGCGGACGGCTGCCCGGAGAACGTCATGGTCGGGTCCGCCCACCGCGTGTCTGCTGCCGCGCTGCGGTCGCGTGGGCTAATCCGGATCAAAGAACGCGGGCGTACCTGGCGCGCCAGCATCACCACGGCCGGGACGCAGCACCTGAAGCGCCTCGACGGCTCGCCGCCGAAAGGCACCCGCCACAAGTCCGCGGTTGCTAAGAGCAGACCCGGCACTCGGCCGGCCGCGCCCCCGCGCACTAAGAAGATGGCCCACGCGAAGAAGGCTGCCCGCAGGGAGGTCACGGTCCCGGCGAGTCTCAAGGGTGCGCATCCATTTGTGCTCGCCACGCGCGATGCCGGCGCGCAGCGCATCCCTGACAGCGATGGTCGGCTGTGGATTGGGCCCCGGGCCGGTCTCGTGTACATGACCCTGAGTCGCCGGACTCTGCCGCGTGCGCTGCGCATCGCGCAAGCTGTGCTGCGAGAGGCCACCCGACGCGGGTGGGACGTGGTGCCCTACCCGAACCACACGTACGGCGCCCGTCCCGGTGTTGCCGTGAAGATTCGGGGACACGTGTACCCCGTGGCCATTCGCGAGGTAATGGAGCCAATCGCATTCACCGCCAAGGAGATCGACGACTGGCGTGACGAAGGGTGGCCGGCGTATGTTCGCGAGGAACGCGCGGACCAGATGCCGCCCGCGATGTTCAGGCGCAGACGGGCCACCGGGCGGCTGCGCCTGGTCGTGGCCGCTGGGCTGTACCAAGGTCGGGTCACCTGGGCCGACGGCGCGCAGGCTCGCGTCGAGGACAGGCTGACGGCGGCCTTCGAAGCGCTAGAGCGGAGGGTGCAGCGCGCGGAAGCCACCGCCGCCGCGCACAAGCGCCGCTCCGAGGAACAGCGGCAGGCTCGATGGGAAAGCGAAGCCGAGAGTCGGCGGATCGAGCTTGAGAAAGCAAGGATCAAGGAGTTGGTGGACGAGGCGCAGGCGTGGCGGCGCGCGTCGGACGTCAGGGGTTACGTGGCTGCGGTCAGAGGCCAGGTTGCCGGCCTCGATGGCGAGGCCCGCGAGCGGCTGGAAGCTTGGTGCGCTTGGGCGGAGGAGTGGGCACGGGGGTCTGATCCCGTCAAGAGCAGGGTGCTGCAGGCGACCGCGAGCAGCCCGGTGTCGGCACCGGGTTACGCGGCCGAGGCTCCGTTGTCCCGATCGCCGGAGGACGCCGGTGATGAGTGAGCTGGCGCAAGTCCGAGGTCGCCGGCGCCAGCCCAAGCGGCCGCCCCAGGCGCTGTTCGATTAGACCGACCGTTCCGTAGGATCTGTCGCGGCATGCCAATCGAGTTCGGGCTCTGGAAGTTAGACGGCAGCCGAGCGCTGCCCGTGCCCTCGTCAAGCCTGGACAGCGAGGGACGCCTGGAGGAGATTCTGGAGCACGACATCTCAGTCCTTGGCTTGGACCTCCTGCTCATCGTCGGGCGCCAGGTACGCACACGCTGGGGCAAGGTCATCGACCTACTGTGCATCGATGCTCAGGGCGATCTCTTCGCGATCGAGCTAAAACGCGATCTGACGCCACGCGACGTGGTGGCGCAAGCGCTCGACTACGGCTCCTGGGTCAAGCATCTCGGCCACGCCGACCTCGTCGAGGTCTTCGGCGCGTACAAGCCTGGCGAGGGGTTTGAGGCGACCTTCGAGGACCGATTTGGCCAGCCGGTGCCCGATGACATCAACCAGAACCACCGACTGATCGTCGTGGCGTCCGGACTTGACGAAAGCACGGAGCGGATCATCGACTACCTCTCGGAGTTCCAAGTCCCGATCAACGTGGTGCTGTTCCGGTACCTCAGGGATGGCGACGATGAGTACCTGGCTCGGAGCTGGTTGATCGACCCCGACGAGGTGGAGGCTAAGGCGACGCCTAAGAAGCGCCGTCCGTGGAACCAACGGGACTTTTATGTGTCTTTCGGAGACGGTGAGTATCGAAGGTGGGAGGACGCTCGGCGCTACGGCTTCGTCGCCGGCGGTGGCGGGCTCTGGTACTCAAGAACGCTGACCGCCCTCGACGAGGGCCACCGCGTGTTTGTCTATATCCCTCGTGAGGGCTACGTCGGCGTCGGCGAGGTGACGGGCACGGCCCGACCGGTCAAGCAGTTCACGGTCAGCGAGAACGGACATGACATCCCGCTCCTGGAGGCCAGCCTGAGTGCGACGAGCATGGATCATGACCTCGATGATCCCGACAAGTGCGAGTGGGTCGTGCCAGTGAGGTGGAGCAAGACAGTCCCGCGCGGGGAGGCGTTTCGGCGCCCGAACCTCTTCGCCAACCAGAACACAGCGGTCCACCTGCGTGACCTCGAGACGATCGCTCACGTGGAACAGCACTTCGGCTTGACGCCGGACAATGAGGCGCCGGACTGATGGCCTGCGGTTGCCGATCGGTCACGTAAGACCTGATGACAGACCGTCCGGTTCCGGATTGGTTGTGGGCATGACGCCCACTGCTCACGTGCCGGCCGGCGCTCGAGCCGTGGCCGGCCACCGACGCGCCGCGTAGTCGAGCGCGGCTTTCGGTGTGACCTTCTGGGTGCGGTTGCCAGCGCGAATAAAGAAGTCGGTCTCCTTGACCCAGGTCGGGCTTGTCCCCGCATCGCAGCGCACCGCCGCGACCGTGCCATCGCGATGAGCTATGAACCCGACAGTGATGTTCAGCGCCGCATGCACTCCGAGCGAGTCCTTGATTGCGCTGCGGAAGTGGTTCTCCCAGACATCTTCCCGGGGCTGATCGGAGCGGCCCCGCGACATCGTGGCGTAATCAGCCTCGATCCCCGCGACAGATCCATCGTCTCGCACACCGACCAGCAGCCAGCCTCCATCGCCGTTCATAAAGCCTGCCAGCCCTGCCATGCACTCCGCTTCCAGCTCCTTCCGCATCTTGCTGAGCCATTCCTGGTGGCGGTCCGGGTCGAGCGCGGAGGGCGGATCGGCCGTTGGGGTGCGAAATGACGCCTTGAACTCCACGTGCGGACCCTCCCCTTTTGCGATTAGCTCGCCGAGATCCGGATCGGCTGCGATGGCGCGGGCGAGCGCCACCAGGTCTTCGCGGACCTCGAGGGCACTCGCTGGACGCCGGGCCGGGTCCTTGGCGAGGAGGCGCATGATTAGGTTGTCCAGGGCCGGTGGCAGGTCGGGACGCAGGCTGGTCGGCCGCGTAGGCAGGCTCTCGCGGTGTTTGCGTTCAACCTCCGCCTCCGTTCCCGAAAAGGGCGGGTGGCTCGTGGCGATCTCATAAAGCGTGGCACCCAGCGAGTAAAGGTCACTGGCTTCCGACGCTACGTTCTCGCCGGTCAGCTCGGGCGCCATGTACGAGCGGTTGGTCAGTGTGTCGCCAAGAGCGGTCGTGGCGTCGCCGATCCGAACGGCGAGGTCGAAGTCACCCAGATGAAGTGTGCCGCCGGGTCGGTCCAACCACAGGTTCTTGGGCTGGATATCGCGATGAACGATGCCCTTCGCGTGAATCTCCGCGAGGCCTTCAGCCAACTGGCGGCCGAGCGTGATGACCTGGTCAACGGGTAGCAGAACGCGGTTGT
>CAJCIJ010000246.1 GCA_903970315.1 Actinomycetota bacterium | reverse complement strand
CGACCCACCGCATGCCCCGTTGCTCAGCGACGACAGGTCCACGGTGTGCGTGTCGGCGTAACGGAGCAGGTCCGAGAAGATCGTGGGCACGCAGCCCATGATCGTGGGGCGCTCGTCCTCGATCACCTTGGCCAGCGGCTCGGCCTGCAGGAAGCGGTCGGGGAGGATCATGTCGGCGCCGGCAAGCGTCGCACCGTGCGGCATCCCCCACGCGTTTGCGTGAAACATGGGCACCACAACCAGCGCCTTGTCGGTGTGGCACATGCCAAGGCCATCGCGCATCAGCGTCGCCGAGGAGTGCAGGCTGATGGAGCGGTGCGAGTAGAGGACCCCCTTGGGGTTGCCCGTGGTGCCACTCGTGTAACAGAGTGCCGCCGCTTGGCGCTCGTCGAGGTCGGGGTAGTCAAAGGGCCCCGCGCCGGCCTCGGCGAGTAGATCCTCGTAGCCGACCGCTCCGGGCAGGCGCTCGATTGCGGCGGCGGCCTCGGGCCCGTCGCCCATCACCACGTACTGCTTCGGCGAGGAGACCTGGTCGGTGAGGCCCTCCAGGAGTCCCACCAGCGAGTCGTCTAGGAAGATGACCTTGTCCTCGGCGTGGTCGATGATGTAGGCAACTTGCGACGCCGCCAGGCGGATGTTCAGGGTGTGCAGGACCGCGCCGATGCACGGGACCGCCATGTACAGCTCCAGGTGGCGCTGGTTGTTCCAGGCGAATGTGCCCACGCGATCGCCCTGGGCGATGCCAAGGCGTGCCAGGGCGCGCGCCAGCCGGTCAACCCGCTCGGCCACCTGCCCGAAGCTCGCCCGCACGGTCCCCGATGGGGTGAGCGTGATCACCTCCGACGTCGGGTAGAGCACGCGCATCCGTCGCAGCATGTGCGTGACCGTCAGCGGGAAGTCGTCCTGCATCAGACCTTCAAGCACAAGCACCTCCCTCGTGGTGTCGCTTTTGCGGGCCGGCACGCTGGGAGCGCGATCGGACCCGCCTGACCCGATCCGTCGGCGGCCCCGCGGTGCGCCGCGACGGCCTGCCCAGAACTACGTTAGCCCGCGTGCGGGCATGTCCCCAAGCGCATGGCCGCGCGCGCGCGCGGCCACCAGGTTTTCGTACACCACCAGCGTGCGCTGCCCGACATCGCTCCAGTCAAAGCGCAGTACGTGCTCGGAGGCTTCGATGACCAGGCGATCGCGCAGCGGCGCGTCGGTGAGCAGGCGGTCCATCATCACGCCCAGGTGGTCGGCGTCGCCGCCGTTGAAGCGCAGCCCCACGCGCTCGCCGGCGGGCACCACCTCGCGCAGCCCACCGGTGTCGGCCACGATGCACGCACACCCCGAGGCCATCGCCTCAAGCGCCACCAGGCCGAACGGCTCATAAAGCGACGGGATCACGCACAGGTCGGCAATCCGGTACAGCGAGTGCAGCACGTCGTCGCCGATCCAGCCCAGAAACTCGCCGTGCTCCAGCAACCCGAGCCTGGCGGCCTGCGCCTGCAGCTCGCTCTCGTGCGTGCCCGAGCCGGCCACCAGGAAGCGCACCCCGGCGCGGCTGCTGACGATCGGCGCCAGCGCCTCCAGCGCCAGCTGGAACCCCTTCTCATAGACCAGACGGCCCACCAGCAGCACGAGCTTCTCCTCCGGCGCGGCGAAGCGTGCGCGCAGCGCGCTCAGGTCCTCGACGGGCTGCAGGTCCATGGGGTCGATGCCGTTGGGGATCACGGCGATCTTTTCCTCGGGCACCGCGAAGATGTCGGCCACGTGGCCCTGCATGTAGTGCGAGCAGGCAATCACGCGGTCGGCGCGCGCCGACATGTCGCGCTCGATGCCATGGATCCAACTCTGGGGATGCTCGGCCACATACCCCTGGTGGCGCCCGTACTCAGTGGCGTGGACAGTCATCACCAGTGGGCAGCCAAAGCGCGTCGCCAGGTGGTCACAGGCGACGGCCACAAGCCAGTCGTGGCCGGCCACGATGTCCGGCGCCAGGCGGTCGCCCAGGGCGACCCCGGCGGCGAGCATGTCGGCGTTCATACGCTCGACCCACGTCACGAAGCGGTTCAGGTCGTCCGGGCGGGGAGCCTCACAGACGCGGTGCACGTTTACGCCTGCCCGCACCTCCTCGGTCGGCCCCTTGGCGTCGCCGCGGGTGAGCACGTGCACGTCGGCGCCCAGTCCCACGAGCGCCTCGGAAAGCTTTCGTACATGCCGTGCAAGGCCGCCCTCGACCACAGGCGGGTACTCCCACGAGAGGATGAGCACGCGCATGAACCGAGCAGCCTACCCCGCGACAGCTTCGTTGGGCCGCGGACGACGCTGGATGACCGCAAACCAGGCCAGGCCGGCGAGGCAGATGAGCGTGGCCACCCAGAAGTTCAAGCGCATCCCCAGGATGTACTGCGAGGGGTCGATGCGCAGCTGCTCCTCCCAGATCCGCGCGAACGAGTAGCCGGCGACGTACAGCGCGAAGATTCCCGGGGCCTTGATGTCGCGCACGCGACCCAGCCAGACCAGCGCACCGGCCAGCAGCAGGTTCCAGATCAGCTCGTACAGGAAGGTCGGCTGGAAGGTCGCAAAGTGGCGGTAGGCGGGAGCCAGAAGCTGCCTGTGGACCGGTTCGATTTCGATCGCCCAAGGCAGCTTTGACGGGCGTCCGTAGAGCTCCTGGTTGAAGTAGTTGCCGATGCGGCCAATCGCCTGGGCCACGAGCAGGCCGGGGGCGGCGCAGTCCATGAACACGCGCACATTGGCGCCGTTTTTGCGCAGGCGCCAGATGCCCACGAGCACACCCCCGGCAATCCCGCCCCAGATGCCCAGCCCTCCCTTCCAGACGGCCAGCGGGCCCCACCAGTGGGGGGGTATTTCGTTCCAGCTGGTGGCCAGGAAGTACAGGCGGCCGCCGACTACGCCGGCTGGAAAGCCCCACATGGCGACGTCGTAGACCAGTTCGCGCGAGCCTCCGCGGGCCTCCCACCGATGCGCCGAGATGAGCACGGCTGCGGTGACCGCAAGCACGTACATGAGCCCGTACATGTGGATGAACAGCGGCCCGATATGAAAGCCGTTGAAGGACGGGCTTGGCAGGTAGCCGAAGGGCATGAGAGCGCGCCGGAGCCTATCGGCCCCCACCGGCCCGGGGGCCGAGCAGCCCCGGCGCACCGGGCGCCGGCCGCGCGCTCGTGGCACCGCATGGGGTCCGCAGCCGATACCCTGCGTCGCCCCCTATGCGCCGCGTACCCATCATTCTCGGCGCGCTGCTGGCAGCGGGCCTGCTGGCCTCGGCATCGACGGCCGCCTCGCAGCCGCGTGCGCATGCCTCCTCCTCGGTCCTGATCGGCATCGCCGACGAGGGAACAGCGATGTTCCACGCGCGGTTGTGGCAGCAGCTGCACGTTGGCATCACGCGCTACTTCGTCCCCTACGACGCAGCCGCGCACCGCGACGAGATAGACGAAGCACGCGCCTGGGTGGAGGACGCGCTGGCGGCCCACCAGAAGGTGCTGGTGGCCTTCTACCACTCCTATCAGACCCCCACGCGGATGCCCTCCGGAGGGGTCTATCGCGCCGATGTCACCAAGTTCATGCGCCAGATCCCGCAGGTCACCGAATACGAGCCCTGGAACGAGGCAAACCGGGGCAACGAGCCGCATATATTCGACAGCCCCACCCCGGAGCAGTCGGCGGTCTACTACCGCGAACTTCGCGCCGTGGCCCACCACGACACGGTCGTTGGCCTGGACATGCTCGACAACCCGCGCGTCGGCCCCACGCTCCAGTACGTCTCGGAATTCAAGCGCGACCTGAACCACCTGCACGTGCCCATCCCGTCGCTGTGGGGCCTGCACAACTACTCCGACACCAACCGCTTTCAGTCTGAGCGCACCCGGGCCATTCTGAGAGCGGTATCCGGCACGCTGTGGCTGACGGAGACCGGCGGGGTGGTCAAATACGGCACCGACCTGACCAACTACCGCGGTTCGG
>CAJCIJ010000245.1 GCA_903970315.1 Actinomycetota bacterium | reverse complement strand
CCAGTACGACCACGCATGCCGCTTGAAAGACGCCGATGTTGGCCGGGGTGGGGGGTAGCACCGCGCTGACGTTGACCGCCAACAGCACCGCCGCGGCGCCGACCAGGCCGGCCTTGTGTTGCAGGCCCAGGGCCTCCAGGACCGTATAACACGACAGCCACTGCAGCGCCCAGGCCGACAGCTGTGCCACCGCCGCGGGCACCGCCTGCCGCGGCTTGGCGAAAACCACCAGCCCGCTGCGGGCAAGCGTCAAGAGGCGTCCCACCGAGTGCGCCAGCGCCGCCACGCGTGCGTGGCGCGAGCGCCGTCCGCATGCCAGCAGCCATGGCCCGCTGAGCACGATCACAAGCAGTACAAGTGCCCCGGCGCCGGCGACGGCCACGCCGGTCTCGTGCCCGTGAAAGACCTGCACACTGGAGAAGGTCACCAGCGCCAGGATCGCGAGCGCCACCAGGTTCAGGAGCGTCTGCGAGAGCACCGTTCCGGCGACCATCGGGATGCGGTGGCGTGCCGGTCCGGGCAGGTGCCGGGAGATCACCAGCACCCGTGCCGCCTCCCCAAGACGGCCCGGAAAGACGGCGGAGCCCATGACCCCGATCATCGTGGCCCGTATGACCGCAGCCCATCCAATGCGCGTGTCGGGCAACGCTGCATGCAGGATCTCGTGCCAGCTGATCGCGCGGACCACCAGCGAGAGCATCATCAACGCAAGCGCCGCAGCGATCCACCCGGGGCGGGCAGAGCCGAGGCTGTGGAGCACCTTGTGTACGCCCAACTGCGAGATCGCCAGCGCGAAGATCGCAGCCATGAGGATCGCCACGACAACGATCCACAGGCGCCGGCGGGCGCCAGTGGCGCGGCGCGCATCGGGCAACGCGGCTTTCACGCTCACCGGCCGGGGTTTAGCAGACCGCGCTGGAGGCGCTGCCGAGTTGCGCCCGAGTTGGGGACTGCGCCGTCAGGCGCCCACGCCTGCCGCAGCGCCGTCGCGCAACTGGTCAAGCGCATCGCGCATCGCATCGACCTCACACGGAACCATCGTTGGCCATGGCTTGTCGGGGTGGTCCTCGATGGTCTTCAGGCCGTTACCCGTGATGACCGCGACAGTGACGTCGTCTGAGCCGATGTGGCCGGCGTCGATCAGCTTGGACAGGGAGGCTATGGCGGTGCCGCCCGCCGGCTCGGTGAGGATGCCCTCGGTGGCGCCCAGGAGGTCCACCGCAGCCCAGATCTCCTCGTCGGTGACTGTCGCAGCGGTGCCGCCGCGGGCGCGCACTGCATCGACGACGAGCATGCCGTCGCCGGGGGCTCCGATCGCCAGCGAATGCGCGATGGTCGTGGGAATGACGGGCTCGATCGCGTCACGCCCGTCGACGATGGTCGCGGCGATGGGCGAGCAGCCGTCGGGCTGCGCAATGTGGATCTTGGTGTGGGCGGTCTCGGCGAGCCCAACCGTTTCCAGCTCCTTGAGGCCCTTGTGCGCGCGTGAGGAGAGCGTTCCACCGGCGGCAGGAAGCACGATGTGCTCCGGCGCCTGCCACCCGAGCTGCTCGATGATCTCAAACCCCTCGGTCTTGGCGCCCTCGCTGTAGAAAGGGCGCAGACTGATGTTTGCGAACTCCAGACCCGTCTCGGCCGACAGCCGGCGGCATTCGCGGTTGGCTTCGTCGTAGTTGCCGTCCACCTGGCACACCCGCGCGCCAAGAGCCCGGCAGACCCGCGCCTTGGTGTGCTCCAGCCGGTTGGGGTAGAACACATACGCAGGGACGCCCGCCTTGGCTGCCAGCGCGGAGACCGCGTGGCCCACGTTGCCCGTCGAGACGCAGCCAAGCTCGGTCTTGCCCAGCTCGAGCAGCCGCGCCACCGACATCGAAACCACCCTGTCCTTGTAGGAGAAGCTCGGACGGTTGGATGAGTCGTCCTTGATGTACAGGTTGGTCAGACCGAGCTCAGCGCCCAGCCGCTCGGCGCGGATCAGCGGCGTGAAGCCCGAGACCTGCCCGACGCGGGACTGTGCCGCGGCATCGGTGATCGGCAACAGCTCATCGAAACGCCATACATTCTGCGGGCGCTCGGCCAGCCCGAGCTGCTTCAGCCGCTGGGCCGCCAGCTCGTAGTCATAGGTGACGTCCAGGCAGCGCGAACACTCCGGGCAGAACGCCTCGGTCTCGCTCAGCGGAAATGTCTGACCGCATTTTGGGCAGCGCAAACCGGTCGCGCAGGAGCGCGTCGGCTGCCCCGAGAGGTGGTTGTTGGGTGCCGCCATCAGCGCCTCCTTACTCCCTGTTCTTAATCTTACGCGGTTTGCAGGTCACGATGGGGGTGCGGGACTCGGTCCAGGCCCGCCGCTGCGAGCTCGGCGGCGATGTGAGGGGCGAACGGGTCAAGCCAGTGCACCAGGATCGACAGCGCCTCGAGGATCGACTCGTGGTCCTCGCGGCTGAGCTGGCCGCGCTTGTCGCGGGCGCGTTGCTCGAAGTCGCCGATGCGCTCGAACAGGCGCATGACGTCGCGCACCGCGGCGTGCATCTCCAGCTCCCCCAGCGCCTCAGCGATCTTCGTCGCGCCGACCTCGCAGTGGCCGGCAAGCTTGCGACGGAGGTGGTCGGTCATCAGCTTGGGAGCCTCGCCCGCACTGGACGGCAACTCGGCTGGGTCCGTAGCCAGATGGCGCTGGGCGAACCCCCACAGTGCGGTCAGGAATCGGTGGCAGTGCGCCAGCGAGCTCTCGCTCCAGTTCAGCGACCGCTGCGGGCGGGCCGCGTAGAGCACTGCCAGCCGGACGGAGTCAGCGCCCACCTCCTCGACCAGCGCATCGGGCTCGACGACATTGCCCAGGTGCTTTGACATCTTGCGCCCGTCGCGTATCACCATCTCATGCATCAGCGCGCCGGCGAAGGGCTCGCCGTCGGCCAAGAACGCCAGCGGCCCGATGTCGCGCAGCGCCTTGGTTGTGATCCGCTGGTCGAACATGAAGTTGCCCGAGTCCGAGCCGGCCACCAGGCGCTCGGAGGGCAGCCAGGCGCGCAGGTCGGCCAGCGCGAGGATCTCCTCCAGAGTGCCGTGACGCTCAGCCGCTGGGACGCAAGCCGGGATCCACAGCCACAGCGCGTCAAAGTGGCAGTCCAGGGTGTCTGTCTCGCGACGGGCCGGCCCGTCGCAGCGCGGGCAGCTCGTCTCGTAGAAGGCGCGGTCCTTCGCCAGCGGATTCTCTGGGCCCGTAGGCTTGAGGTCCACCGGCAGGATCACCGGCAACTGCTCCTTGGGGACCGGCACCGTGCCGCACGCCTCGCAGTAGACGATCGGGATCGGTGTGCCCCAGTGCCGCTGGCGTGAGACCGAGAAGTCGCGTGCGCGGTAGCGGACCGCCGGGCGCGAGGCCACGTCCGCTAGGACGTCAGCGCCGGTAACGCGGAGGTCTTGTGGGTCGCGATCGCCAACGGGGGAGTCGTGCGGATCGCCCACCGGGGCGGTCTGCTCGACTGGGGTCTGAGTGGTCGCGGGATCCAGGCGGCGCGCGATCACCGCGTCGGTGCGGTCGCGCGCGGGGATGCCCAGAACAGCGGTCGGGCCGTATCGCGAATCCACCAGCGGCGTGATCAGCACCGGCAGCGGGGAGCCGTCAGGGCCGCTCACAGTGGCACCGGAATCCAGCACCGGCACCGCCTCGGCCTCGCGTGCGGCGCGGTCCCAGCCGCCTTGGCGCATCTCCTCAAGCTCGGCGGCGAGCCCGTCGCGAACCGTCCAATCGGCGAGGTCCGGATGGCGTGGGGAGAGCAGCACGAAGCGAGCCTCCGCCACGCCCTCGGAGTGGGGAGTGAAGACGGTCAGCACGCGCGTGGGGTCGTCGCCGGCGACGAGGTCGAGCTCGACCCCGTCCACGCGCCCTAGCACCTCCCGCTGGGACCCGAGTGCGACGTCGTCCCAATGTGTCAGCTCGGCCGCGCGGCGGTCGTTCTCCTCCACGTAGGCCGAGACGCGCAGCATCCACTCCGGCCGCTCGACCAGTTCCACTGGCCCGTGGCAGCGCCAGCAGGTCCCGTCCTTCACCTGCATCGTGGCCAGCGTGGTGTGGCAGGTCGGACACCAGTCAACCGTGCCGCTGCCACGGTAGACCAGCCCCGCCTCCAGGAGCGTCAGAAACAGCCACTGCGACCAGCGATACATGTTGGGCTCAGAGCTGTTGAACGTGCGCTCCCAGCCAAAGGAGAACCCCAGGCGCGCGAGCTGGCCGGTCATGACCTCGGCGCAGCGACGGACCCACTCCGTCGGGGTCAGGTCGCGTTCGCTGGCGGTCAGCTCCGCAGGTAGCCCGAATGCATCCCAGCCGAATGCGAACAGGACGGCGTCGCCGCGGGCTCGGCAGAAGCGCGCGTAGGCGTCGCCGATGGCGTAGGACCGAACGTGGCCCATATGGATGTTGCCTGAAGTAAACGGCGCCGACGCCTTGATGTAGATCCAGTTGGCGTACTCCTCGCCGGGCCCGTCGGGGCCGACCGCAGGCGTGCGAAACGCATCCTGCTCACGCCAGCGCGCCTGCCAGCGCGTCTCGATGGCCTGCGGGTCGTAAGCCGGGAGGTCCGGAGCGCCGGTGTCGTTCGCGTTGGGCACTCTTGGAGCTTAGAAGGCGTCCCCCCGGCCCTGTGAGCGCCTCGCGTCGTCCGGACGAGATTGAACACTGGGATGCGTGTCGAGGACCGGCTGCGCCACCCTGATCGGCCTCTGCGTGGTGATCGCGGCTCTGCTCTCACCCGTCCCGGCATTCGCCTCAACGGGCGCCGCTGTCTCGGCCGGATCCGACCGTGGGCCGGTGGCCGAGGCCGTGGCGGCGGCAAACGCTTACTGGGGCGCACCCCCGTGTGGAGGCAGCGTTGCCATCCGCTGGCAGACTGCCGTTCCAGCGTCGCCAGTGGGCGGCACGACCGTGGAGGCCTGGGTGAGCTTTCTGACGCCCCAGGGCCCGCTGGACTTCGCGGCGCCACCACAGACGTACAGCGAATGCGTCGTGAACATAAGCCGCAGTCGCTGGCCCACGCGTGCAGCCGCGGCGGCCGAAGCGGTGGTGTTCTGCCAGATGATGGTCCACGAGTTCGGGCATCTGGAGGGCTACTCGGACTCGCTCTCCTACAGTCCCACCGACGTGCGCTACCCGATCCTCACCGCGGCCAACGTCCCTGACGTGTGCCGGTCCGGCGCTTACACCCCCGTGCTCACGCCGCCGCGCCTGCACGGGTTCGAGCGCCCTCGCCCAGTCGCACGCCGACGCTGATCCGGCACGTGCGAGCATGCCTGGGATGCTGTTTCTCCAGCGGTCCCGCGCGGAGTCATTCGGCGAGCTCGCCGCCCTCTATGACCGCTCGCGTCCGTCTTACCCGGACGCGCTGATCGACGCTCTCGTGACTGGTGGCACGCCGAGCGTGCTTGATGTGGGCTGTGGCACCGGCATCGCCGCCGCACTGCTCGCGGCCCGCGGCTGCGCGGTCCAGGGCGTCGAGATCGATGAGCGTATGGCGGAGGTGGCGCGGGCGAAGGGCCTCGTCGTGGACGTGGCGGCCTTTGAGGACTGGAACGCTGCAGGCCGGACGTTTGATCTGGTGACCTGCGCCCAGGCCTGGCACTGGATTGAGCCGCGCCTCGGCGCCGAGCGTGCTGCGCAGGTGTTAAGACCAGGGGGCCGGCTGTGTGCCTTCTGGAACCTCGGCGACCCGCCACCGCAGGTCACGCGCCTGCTTGCGCCCATCTATGCTCGGCTGGCACCGGGGGTCGATCGCTACCCGGCGCTGGCTGCCAAGCGCGCAGCGCGTCAGGAGGTGGCCATGGCCGGGATCGCCGAGTCTTGCGCGTTCGCCGAGCCGGTTACGACCGTGTTCAACTGGAGCCGCCGCTACGACAGGGAGGGATGGCTTGACTACCTGCGCACGCACAGCGACCATCACGAGTTGGCACCCGCGGTGCTCGCAGTCCTCCTGGACGCCGTCGGCGACGCTGTCGACGCCGTGGGGGGCTCGTTCGAGATGTCGTATGAGACAGTCCTGGTCAGCGCCCGGCGGGCCGACCAGCCCTGAAACACTGTTGGTTGGGTGTCTAATCCGATGCGGGGGCCCCGACCCGGGCCGCGCGGCGCCGAGAGTCAGGCCAAGGACGGGCCTGGCACGTCTGGTGGGCCCGAAGTGCCGGCTGCACGGGTGTGCTCGTCCTGGAACGGCGGGTAGGTCTCGGTCAGCAGGCCCAGGTAGGCATCCGATCGCGCGGTGTAGGAGTTCGCGAGGACCAGCAGGTCAAAGAGGCCGCGCGGCAGCTTGCCCGTGATCACGATCACGATCCAAGCCGCCACGGCACCGATGTCGAGCATCAGCCCCATGAGGTAACGCACAACCAGCACCGGGATGGCGAGGATCGCGCGGAAGAAGGTCTTCAGGCGGCTGTAGCTGGCCAGGGGTCCGGCGAAGCCCATGCGCACCGGATAGGCGGGGTTGTCCGCGCCGCCGAAAGAGGGGTAAGGGTCGCACAGCAGCGCGGCATAGGCGGTGATGCGTGCCAGAAAACGCGTGAAGCCGGCGACGAAGTCATACAGCCCGCGGGGGTACCGACCGGTGATCACGATGGCAAACCATGCCAGCACGATCGCCAGGTATGCGACGATCGCATACAAGTAAAACCAGATCCAGAGTGGTATGACCAGAACGAGCCGGACCAATGCGGTCAGGCGACTGCGCCGCTCGACATAGTCGGCCTCGAAGCTGACGGGATAGGACATGGACGGTTCCCCCTCGGTTGCCAGACGGGCGCCTGCTGCCCGACTTGGAACGGCTCACACTACGGCAGCCTCCGGCGGCGATATCAGGCCGCCCGCAATCCACCGGCCATTTCGTGACTGCCGCGGCACCCTCTGATAGCGTCGCCCGCAGCAAGATTCTGGTCAGCAACGGAGGGAGCGGTAGATGAGGTTCGGGCAGCAGCTAAACGCACACGCCATCGGTCGCATCGGTCGCGCGGCACAAATGCGCGCACACGGGCGGCTGAGCCCTGGCGTCGTCGTCCGCTCGCTGGTGCTTGGTGCGCTGCTGGCGGCCACCGTTGCGCCCGCCGCACATGCGGCCCCAGCCGGTGAGGCCTACGGCGCAGGCTTCAACGAATACGGCCAGCTCGGCAACGGCCAGACCGCCAACACCTACGCGTTTGCACCACTTTCGGGCCCTGCCGAAGTCGTGCAGGTGTCACCCGGCCACAACGCGAGCATCGCGCTGCTGTCAAACGGGACCGTCGAAACCAGCGGGTACAACCTCCACGGCGAACTCGGCGACGGGTCCACCACCGAGCGCGACGTCCCGGAGCTGATACCCGGCTTGACCGGTGCCACGGCCGTGTCCGAGGGTTCATCGCAGAGCTTCGCGGTGCTATCCGGTGGCACCGTGGACGGTTGGGGCTTCAACGAACACGGCGAGCTTGGCGACGGAGAAACCAACTCCGGTGGGTGCGCTTGCGTTGCCAGCCCCAAGGCAGTCGAGAGCGTTGCCGGCGAAGGTGCGCTCTCCGGCGTCGTTGCCATCTCGTCCGGGTTCTACGACACGATCGCCCTGCTCTCAACCGGCAAGGTGGTCGCCTGGGGTTACAACTACTACGGCGAACTAGGCGACGGTTCCACGACCGAGAGTCCCAGGCCCGTGCCGGTCCAGGGCGTCGGCGGCGGGGGCGAACTCTCCGGGGTGGTGGCAATCTCGGCCGGTGCCTACCACAACATGGCACTGCTCTCCAACGGCACGGTGGTCACCTGGGGCCTCAACGAACACGGCGAACTTGGGGACGAAGCGACGAGCCAGAGCGATGTGCCCGTCGCCGTGAAGGGGGTCGGAGGCGTCGGTGTGCTGTCGGGTGTTGCCGCAATCTCGGCGGGGAACTTCTTCAGCGTGGCGCTGCTGTCCAGTGGCGCCGTTGACGCGTGGGGTTACAACTACCGTTACGAACTCGGAAACGGCACGACTGCCGAGGCCAAGACGCCTATCGCCGTGCCGGGGGTCTCCGGTGTCGCCGCGATCGGAGCCAGCGCCGAATCCGCGCTGGCGGCGCTGTCGGCTGGCACGCTCGAGGGCTGGGGCTACAACGAGCACGGCGAACTCGGCACGGACTCCAATGACGAAGTCAAGGTGCCGCAGGCCACGGGAGTGCTGCTGCCGGGCGGGGTGTACGCCGTCGAGCACGGCGACGACGCCGATGACTCGTTCGTCCTGCAGGGCGCCACGTTGACCGCGTCCAATTCCAACATCGCTTTCGCTGACCAGGCTTTGGGAACCCAGAGCGCTCCCGCGACTGCGACCGTGACCAACGACGGGCCCGGCCCGGTGGTGATCTCCGGCGAGGTCTTCAACGGCTCCCATGAGTTCGGCGCAACCGCCGACACCTGCAAGGGCGCCACGCTGGCCGCCGGCGCCACGTGCACGATCACAGCAACGTTCTCGCCGACCGCAGCCGGCGTCGCGAGCGCCTCGGTCACGCTCGCCTCCACCGCGACGACCACGCCTCTGACGATCACCTTTGCAGCAACCGGTGTGGCCAGCGCCTCGGCACCCGCCCTCGGCAAGCTCACGCTGTCGGCGCACGCCTTCCGGGCGGCCGGCTCGGGCCCTAGCATCCTCGCCGCGCTGTCGGCGGGCACGCTGGTCTCCTACACGGACTCCGAGGCCGCCAAGACCAAGTTCACCGTGCAGAAGAACACGCTGGGGGTGATCAAGGGCGTGGGCGCCTCGGCCCACTGCGTGGCGGCGCCCAAGCGCCACCGGCACAGCAAGGCTGCGACCTACTGCGTCTTCCATAAGACGGTCGGAAGTTTCTCCCATGCCGATAAGGCCGGCGCCAACAGCTTCCGCTTCAGCGGTCGCATTGACGGGCGCAAGCTCAGACGCGGCAAGTACCAGCTGGTGGCCGTCGCAGCGTTGAGCGGGAAGCACAGCGCCGCCCGGACGGCCAAGTTCAAGGTGGTCAAGCGCTAGGGTCAGAAGGGTGACCAACCCCCGCTCACGCCGGAAGGCGCAGTGGTGAGCGGCTCCTATACGCACGTTCTGGAGCGCCAGCAGCGGCTTGCGCTCCCGATCGAGACCGTGTTCGCCTTCTACGGGCAGGCACGCAATCTGGAGGAGCTGACGCCGCCCTGGATGGGGTTCCACGTGATCACGCCCGAGCCGATCGAGATGCGGCAGGGCACGCTGATCGACTATCGCCTGAGTCTGCGCGGTGTGCCCCTGCGCTGGCGCACGCGGATCGAGTTATGGGACCCGCCGACGCGCTTCATCGACCTGCAGCTCCGCGGTCCGTACTCATTGTGGGAACACCTGCACACGTTCCGCGACGACGGAGACGGGGCGACGGTGATCGGCGACAGGGTGCGCTACCGGCTGCCCCTGGGACCGCTCGGGCAGTTCGCCCATGCTCTGCTCGTCCGCCGCGACCTGGAACGAGTTTTTGACTACCGCGAACAAGTTGTGGCCGAGCGAATAGAGCAGTCTGCGGTCGGTGTGTGAGCGCGCTCGTCTGGTTTCGCCGCGACCTGCGCGTAAACGACCATCCGGCGCTCAGCGCCGCGCTCCAGGCGCACGACGACATCGTGCCCGTCTTCTGCCTGGACGACCGCCTGCTGCACGGACGCCACGCCTCCGGTCCGCGCACCCAATTCTTGCTCCAGAGCCTGGCCGACCTCGCCGCTTCACTGCGTGCACGTGGCAGCGGGCTCGTGGTCTGTCACGGCCCTCCGGAGCGCGAACTCGTGGCGCTGGCTCGGGCGGTGGAAGCCCGCGCGGTGCACTTCAGCGCCGATGTGAGCCCCTTCGCACGCAGCCGTGGGGAGCGCGTGCGTGCGGCATTCGGCGCCGGTGGGCCCGAGCTGGTGGCCCACCCAGGCCTCAACGCGATCGACGACGTGGGTGGGCTCAAAACGCAGGCCGGTGGCCCCTACACGGTGTTCTCACCCTTCCATCGGGCTTGGGAGAAGGCACCACGTCGGGATCTGCTGCGGGCGCCCGATGAGCTGCCGGCGCTTCCGCGCAGCGCGAAGGTCGGGGTGGTCCCTGCGCTTGCCGAGCTCGGCCTCACACAGGAGGTCGACGAGCCGCCACCGGGCGGAGAGAGCGCGGGGAGAGCGTGCCTGGGGCGCTTTCTGGCGGCAGCCGTCGATGACTATGGCGCCGGCCGCGATGTGCCCGCACGACACGGAACCTCGGGCCTTTCGCCGTATCTGCACCTCGGATGTGTCTCGGCGGGCGAGGTTGAGTCCAGCCTGGGCCCCGCCGCCGACCCGCAGGCGTTTCGCCGCCAGCTGTGCTGGCGGGACTTCTACCACCACGTGCTCTTTCACTTCCCCGGTAACGCCACGTCTGAGTTCCAGCAGCGCTACCGCGGCAAGATCTCCTGGAGCCGCGCCCACGGGCTGTTTGCGGCATGGTGCGACGGACTGACGGGCTACCCCCTGGTGGATGCCGGCATGCGTCAGCTGCGTCGCGAAGGCTGGATGCACAACCGCGTTCGCATGGTGGTCGGATCATTCTTGACCAAGGATTTGGGGATCGACTGGCGTTGGGGCGAGCGCCACTTCATGCGCCTGCTCGTCGACGGCGACCAGGCGTCAAACAACGGCAACTGGCAGTGGATAGCGTCCGTGGGCACCGATCCGCAGCCCGTCTACAGGCGGATCCTCAGTCCGACCCGTCAGATGGCGACCCATGATCCCGATGGCGCCTATGTGCGGCGTTACGTGCCCGAGCTCAAACGTGTCCCCGACGCTCACCTGAGCGAGCCCTGGACGATGTCCGCAGAGACCCAACGCGAGGCGGGCTGTGTCATCGGCGTGGACTACCCAGCTCCGATAGTCAACCACGCCCAGGCGCGACAGCAGGCGCTGGAGCGCTACCGCGTCGTCTAGGCGCGGTCAGTCACGCCGCCAGCAACGTCGTGCGGCCCTGTTGGGCCTGGCGACACGTGTCCCCGACGCGCTTACACTGCCCCCGTGCACGACAGCCACCGAGCCGGCGATCCCCCCAGACCCGCTGCCGGGGCGCCTGGGTCACGGCTCCCGCCCGCTGTCGGCCCGGCGCGCCACCGGCGGACGATCAGCCGCCGATCGTTCCTCGTCAAAGGCGCAGCCGCAGCCGGTGCGGCGCTGGTCGGGCTGGGGATCGACCTTGGCGCCAGGAGCGGGGGCGGACCCAAGCGCCGTCCGTTGCGGCCCCGAGCCTCGTCGAGGCCGCCGAACATCCTCACAATTATCGTCGACCAGCTCCGCAGCCCGGTTTGGATGCCCGCCTCCTACGGTCCGGCCGCCGCCATGCCCAACCTCGCGGCGCTCCGTCAACGGTCGGTGAGCTTCGAACGCCATTACACGGCAGCCAACGACTGTTCGCCGTCGCGCAGTGTGCTGTTGACCGGCCTCTACACCCACCAGACCGGCGTGATGATCACTGGCACCGGCTGGCTGAATCCGGCCTTTCCCACGTGGGGCACGCTGCTGCGTGAGCTCGGCTACCAAACCGCCTACTACGGCAAGTGGCATCTGAACCCCGACGTGTACGCGCCCCTTGAGCAGTACGGCTTCTCCGGAGGCACCTACCCATCGCCGGACGGCAGCCCCGGACAGGGCACCCGCGAGGACCCAAAGATCGCCGACCAGTTCATCGGCTGGCTGGCAGAGCACGGCTCCAGCACGCCGTGGGCGGCAACCGTTTCGTTCGTCAACCCGCACGACATTGCCTGGTGGTACCGCTTTACCAACCGCTTTGCCGCCGAGGCTGCCCCGCCACGGCGCGCCACCGGCCTGCCGCCGAACTTCGAGACGCCGGAACAGCTGATCGAACGGCACAAACCCCAGCTACAGCGCGCACTCCAGGACACCGCCGCCCGTGCCTTCGGGCCTGTGCTGTTCACCGGCCCCGAGGGGGTGACGTGGTTTACGCAGATGATGGACACCTACCTGCTGTTGCAGAACTACGTCGACCTCCAGATCGGCCGCGTGCTTGCAGCGCTGTGGTCCAAGCCCGAACTCGCGGCCAACACCGTCGTGCTGTTCACCTCCGATCACGGCGAGTACTGCGGCTCGCACGGTCTGCGCGGCAAGGGCGCCTCGGCCTACGAGGAGGCGATCCGCGTTCCGTTCTACGTCTATGACCCACGCGCGAGAATCACGGCCGCCACCAACGTGCCGCGAACTCAGCTGACTTCAAGCGCCGACGTCGTAGCGCTCAAGCTCACGATTGCCACGGGCTCAGAGGCGTGGCGCAAGCAGTCGCGCTATGCCCATCTGGCTCGGCGCCACGACATGGCCGCGATCTGCCGTGACCCTGGGGCGGTCGGCCGCGACTGGGTGCTTCACGCCACCGACGAGGACATCACGGAGTTCGCACGCACGCCCTACCCCTACTACGCACCGCGCCACGTGGTCGCACTGCGCACGCCCAAGAGCAAGCTGGCCGTCTACTCAAACTGGCGGCCCGGCACGATTGAACCGCTCGCCGAGGGCCAGGAAACGGAGTTCTATGACTACTCCACGCCCGAGGGGCGTATGGAGCTGTCGGCCCAGGGCAACGGCTCGGCACACCTGGATGCGCTGACGGCCACGCTGCACGAGCGCGCAATCCCCGACGAGCTGCGCGCACCCGTGCCGCCGGCGCTGCGCCCGGCGCAAGACGAGGGCCTTGCCAACTACCACGCCCATGAGCGCTACGAGGCGATCAAGGTCAACGCGGTGCGCCGGCGGGAAGCACTCGGCCACGCTCCTGAACCCCTGTAGCCGATGGACACCGCATGAGATACGCGGTCCTTTTGCGAGCGATCAATGCTCGCGCTCGCTGATCGGTAGCTCTCTCACGGGCAGCTCGGGTAGCGATGCTGCGGTGGCTCGCGTTTGGAAGCGCACGGGCTCTAACTCCCCGCCAGGAAGCGCGAGCGGTGGCTTCAGCCGCCCAGTGGCGACGGCGGAATCCGAGTCTCGCCGTGGACCTCCGGGAGGATCATCGCGACTTCGTCGGCATAACACCATGACCACAGCTCGCCGGGCTCCAGCGAGCGGATGATCCGATGACCGCTCGCCTCCGCGTGCGCGGTGGCGTGTCGGTTGGGGGAGTCGTCGCAGCAGCCCACGTGACCGCACTCAAGGCACAGGCGCAGGTGCAGCCAGGGATCGCCGATGCGCAGACAGTCCTCGCAGCCGTCTACGGCCTCGGGCAGCTGGGTGATCGTGATTTCATCGAGGTGACTGCATGTGGCCATGGCGCGCTCCGTTCGGTGGTGTGTTCAGGTTTGGCGGCCGGTTGCGGAGCCTGGGTAGGCGGGCATGGGGCTTCAGCCGGCCCTTGTCGCGGGACGCTCTTGCCTGACGCCATCGACAAAGGTGTCCACCTTCTCGTTGTAAAAGCACATCAGCCCGGCGATCTTCTGGGACTCCGGCAGCGGCGCGGGGTAGCACCACGCGAGGTTCTCGTGGACGGTGTCGCCCAGGCGCACCGACCACGACTCGGCCTGTCCCTTGTACGGGCAGTGCGTGACCACGTCCGTGCGCTCGAGCAGCTCCATTCGCACGTGGGTCTTGGGCAGGTAGTACCGAACCGGCGGCCCAGTCTCAAACAGCAGCCGGGGGCTCGAGGTCTCCGCCAGCGCGACTCCCTCCACCTCGACTCGCACCAGTCGCGAGCTGGGCAGGATGTCCACCCGCGTGTAGGGGTCGCGCGGGTGCGTGAAGACCTCCTCGTCCTCCTCAAACCAGGCATCCATCGAGTCCCAGTCAAGCCGGATCAGCTCGCGTAGCTGCGCAAGCGGCGACTGCTCGTAGCGCAGCGCCCCCGCCGGGGCCTCGTGGCCGCCGGCCGCGACCGTGTAGAGGGTGCCCTCGCCGCGACTGGGAGAGTGCGCGACGCCGTCCTCCTTGCGCAGCAACTCAGTGCGAACGTCGGCGACCGGGAAGTAGTAGGTGGGGTAGTACGGCACCTCCCACACCAGTGCCGGGCGGATCGTGTCGGCGACCAGCTCGCCGCCAAGGTAGGCGCGCACACGCTTGAAACACGGCTCCACCCGGACGCGTCCGCGCTGGTGGTCGTGGTCTGTCGCGGCTGCCATGCCCACACGGTAGCGGCGGCTCAACGCGTGCCAAGCGCGCGCCCGTCGGCGGCCGTGCGTCTCTGGCTCCTGGCAGCGATCTACGGTGGCTAAGGTTTCGTCTATCGCTTCCGACCCATCCAGGCCCGCGAATGCGCCGCAACCGGTGGTCGTCCCGGTACTCAGCGCAGCGCAACTGGCCGAGATCGACGAGTTCGGCGCCAGGAAGCCCGTGACCACGGGCGAGTTCCTATTCCGGGCGGGGGACGCTTCCTATGAGCTGTTCGTGGTCTTGGACGGCGAGGTCGAGCTGCTGCGGTCCGACGAGCCCGATGCGCCGCCGGTGACCGTGTTCGGCCCGGGGACCTATATCGGCGAGCTGACGCTGCTGACGGGACAGCGGCGGTACCTGAGCGCCCGCGTAGCCGCCGACGGCGAGGTGCTTGTCGTCCCTCCAGAGGAGTTTCGGCGGCTGATGAGCGCGCGGCCGTCGCTCGCTGAGCCGATCTTCGCCACGCTGCTTGCCCGACGCCAGCAGCTTCGCTCCGGCGACGCCGCCCAGGCGATCCGCATCGTCGGCTCGCGCTACTCGCGCGAGGCCATGAGCCTGAGGACGTTCGCCGAGCACGCACGGATTCCGCACGCCTGGGTGGACGCGGAGGACGACCAGGACATCGGCGCGGTTCTGGAGGCGATGGGGCTGGGACCACAGGACACGCCTGTCGTGATCACGCCAACCGAGGTCCTGCGGCGTCCAACGCCGGCGGTGTTCGCCGAGCACCTCGGCCTGACGTTCCAGCCGGTGCCTGGATATCTGTTTGACCTGATCGTCGTAGGCAGTG
>CAJCIJ010000244.1 GCA_903970315.1 Actinomycetota bacterium | reverse complement strand
GCTGCGGCAACAGCTGCTGCACCGCCGGACAGATCTGCTGCGTCGTCGAGGGGGGTCCCGCCCAGGCGCCCCGCACTCCCTAACTGCCGGTAGCTGCGATCCACGTTGTCCACCACCACGGCCGGCGCCTGGACCCCGTCTGAGGCCGCCGCGGCCTCGCCCCCTGCGTTGGGCCCCATCACCGCCTCGCCCGCCGCTGCAAGCACTGTGGTTGCACGAGCCCGGTTCAGGGCCGTGATGGTAACGCCAGCCCTGGTCGGGCAAGCGCGCGAACGAACTCCTCCAGTTGTGCTGTCGTCCAGCACTCAAAGGCTTGACAGTAGGGCTCATAGGCGGCCATCACGGAATCGCCGTAGTTCCAGTACAGCCTCGGCTCGGGGTTCAGCCAGAACGTCCTACCGGCACGAGCGGCCAGGCGCGCGAAGTCCTCGGCGCGAGGGTCGCGGCCGTTGGTGCGGGCGTCGCCCAGGACGATCAGGGTGGCCCGCGGGTTCAGGTCGTCCTCCACGAGCGCAAGCATCTCCGCCCACACACGCCCGTAGTCGGTGTAACCGGATATGTCCGCCACGGGCGCCTGGTGGGCGATGCGCTCACTGAGCGCGCGGAAGTCGCGCTCGGATTCAAAGATCTCGGTCACCTCGCCCACGCGCTCGATGAATACAAACGAGCGCATCTTGCGAAAGGCGTCGTGCAAGGCGTGAAGCACGGACAGGAAGAACACCGACGCCGACGTCACGGACGTCGATACGTCGCACAGCACGTACACCTCCGGCCTGCGCGGCCGCTTGGGGCGGAACTTCAGGACAACTGGCACGCCACCGGTCTGGAGCGACGCACGCATGGTGCGACGGACGTCCACGTGGGCATGGCGCGCGTGGCCACGCGCCACGCTGCCCTGCGTGGCCAGCCGCCGGCGCATCTGTGTCACCACGCGGTGCACCGCCGCCAGGTCGGCGAGTGGGCTGGACGGCAGCGCGCGATCGAGCTCGCGCAGCGGTCTGGCCTTGGGCAGCTGGCCTGTCCTTTGTACCAGCGCCCGTTCCAGCTCCCTGCGCAGCAGGGCCTCAAACCGGCGCAGCTGTTCATGGGGCACACCGCGCCGGCGGGGGTCGGAGCCGGCCAGCTCCGGGCGGTCGCTGGTGCGCAGGTCAAGGGCTCGCCGGATGCGCTGCACGTCGACCCCAACGACCCCCGAGCGCTCTTGCCGTGTGGCAAACGCAGCAATCGCAAGGCGGGCCAGGTCGCGCATGGCGCCCTCGGCGCCCGGCGCCCCGTGGGCACCGTCGGCCAGTGCCGACGCGATGGCGCTGCGCAGGGCGTCCAGCTGTTCATCGGACAGCTCACCGTCGCCCGGCCATTGAAGCTGCAAACCGGCCTGCTGGGCGGCAGACCCATCCGCACGCCGCCCAGACTCGCCCAGCGCCGGGTCGCCGTCGGCCTGGTCTCGACCCGCCACCGTCGCCTCAAGCTCGGTGGCGGCGAACATGAACCGCTCGAACACCAGCTCGAACACCCGCCTGTCCTCAGGGCTCTTGGCAAGCGTCGCCGCCAGCGCCTCACGGAAGTCTCGTTCCGCCGACCACGAGATCTCTCGCAGCGCATCGAAGGCATCCAGGAGCTCGGCCGTCCCGATCGCCACACCCTCGCTGCGCAGCTCGGTGGCCAGTTCCAAAAGGCGCGCCGGCAGCCCACGCACGGCCGCCGAGGCAGCGCCAGTCACAGCGACGCGCCTAGGACCCTGCCGCGCCGACGGGGTCGCCACCGGCCTGGTCGCTGTCGCCTGCCTCGTCGGCCCCGCCGGCCAGCTTCACTCCCACCCGTGCCGCCACCAGGTCCATGTCGGTGCGGTGTTTGATGATCACCGACATCGTCTCGGCAAGCACGTCGGCGTCGATTTCCGAGGCGCCCAGGATCACGAGCGTTCGTGCCCAGTCGATCGACTCGGCGATCGACGGCGGCTTCTTGAGATCCAGCTCGCGCACCATGCCCACGACCTCGACCAGCTTGCGTGCCACCGAGTCCTTCAGGTCGGGTGCGTGCAGCTGGACAATCTCAAGCTCGCGCTCCGCTGCGGGGTAGTCCAGCCACAGGTACAAGCACCTGCGCTTCAGTGCCTCGGTTAGCTCGCGCGAGTTGTTTGAGGTCAACAGGACCAGGGGGTGCGTACGCGACACGATCGGTCCAAGCTCGGGGATGGAGATCTGGAAGTCCGAGAGCACCTCCAAGAGCATCGCCTCAAACTCCTGGTCGGTCTTGTCGATCTCGTCGATCAGCAGCACCACGGGCTCCTGCGACGCGATGGCGGTCAGCAGAGGCCGCGCCAGCAGGAAGTCCTCGCCGAAGATGTCGTCCTGAATCTCGCTCCAGGCGCCATCGTGGCCGTCGGCGTGCGCGGGGTCGCTCGCGGTCCCAGCCGGCTCCAGACGGCGCCCATCGGCGGCGCTCGACGAGGACTCGGCCTGGATGCGCAACAGCTGCTTGCGGTAGTTCCACTCGTACAGCGCCTTGGCCTCGTCCAGGCCCTCGTAGCACTGCAAGCGCACCAGCTCGCGTTGCAGATAGCGCGCCAGGGATTTGGCGAGCTCGGTCTTGCCAACCCCCGCAGGACCCTCCACGAGTATTGGCTTGCCCATGCGGATGGCCAGGAAGGCCACGAGGGCAGTCGAGTCGCCGGGCAGGTACCCGGCAGCCCGCAGTCCCTGGGCGACCTGTTGTGCGGTCGCCGGACTGCGCGAGGTGGGGTACCTCCCGAACGATTCGACGGCGCTGGTCAGCTTCCTCGCCGCGAAGCTCGGCAAG
>CAJCIJ010000243.1 GCA_903970315.1 Actinomycetota bacterium | reverse complement strand
CTGGGAGAGTCCGATCAGATGCAGACCAGCGAGCTTGCGCTGGACACCGCCGCGCCGTTTGATCACGAGCGCGACGGCGGCATGCGCGAAGCGGCCTAGCGGTCCGAGGGCGCCTTGGGGGCGCGGGCGCCAGGGCTGTTTGTCACGGCCACCGATACCGGCGTGGGCAAAACAGTGCTCAGCGGCGCCCTGCTGGCGGCGATGGCCGGCACCGGTGAGCGCGTGCGTGCTCACAAGCCCGTGGTCACGGGAACCGACGAGCCTCCCGGCGAATGGCCCCAGGACCACCAGCTGCTGGCAGACCTCACGGGCGCCAGCGCCGAGGAGGTGGCACCGGCGCGCTTCGGGCCCGCCGTATCGCCGCATCTGGCCGCAGCGCTGGCAGGCTCCCCGTTGCGCTTCGCCGAGGTGGTCGCCGAGGCGCAGGAGGCCGTCGCCGAGGCACAGGCGCTGTCAGCCATCTGCGTCGTGGAGGGGGTCGGCGGGCTGCTGGCGCCACTGACCGACGAGCGCACCGTGTGCGACCTTGCCGCCGAGCTGCGTCTGCCCGTCGTTGTGGCCGCCCGCCCGGGGCTGGGCACGATCAATCACACGCTGCTGACACTCCGCGCGGCGCGGGCCACCGGGCTGGTGGTGTGCGCCGTGGTGCTCACACCCTGGCCACCGCATCCATCTGAGATGGAGCGCTCAAACCGCGACACGATCGCGCACATGGGCCAGGTCGAAGTGACCACTCTGGGGCCAATCGCCGGCCCCCAGCGGGCCCTCCTCGCGGCCGCCGGAGAGACGCTGCCCTGGCAGAGGTGGCTTGCGCTGCCCTGACCGCCGGCCACTCCGGGGCCCTGAACGCCGAAAGCTGCGCGGCCCTGACTCCCGGCAGCTACGCGGCCGTGACCGCCGCAAGCACCCCCGCGACCACCTGGTCAAGCTCCTCGTCGGAGGTGACGTAGGCGGGCATCACGTAGACGAGGTTGCGAAACGGCCTCAGCCACACTCCGGCGGCCACCGCAGCGGCGGTCGCTGCGGCGACATCTACCCGACGGTCAAGCTCGACCACGCCAATTGCCCCCAGCACCCGCACATCGGCGACACCGGGTAGCTCGCGGGCGTCGGAAAGCCCCGCGCGCAGGCCGCGCTCGATCCGCGCCACATCGCCCATCCAGGCGCCGTCGGCCAACAGCGCCGTGGAGGCCAGGCCCACGGCGCAGGCAAGCGGGTTGGCCATGTAGGTGGGCCCGTGCATCAACGCCCCACCCTCCCCTGCACCGATCGCTGCTGCCACGTCGGCCGAGCACAGGGTGGCGGCCAGGGAGAGATACCCACCTGTGAGCGCTTTGCCCACGCACATCACGTCGGCGCTGACGCCGGCATGCTCGCAGGCGAACATGGCGCCCGTGCGGCCAAAGCCCGTGGCGATCTCATCGAGCACGAGCAGCAGGCCGTGGCGGTCGCACAGCTCGCGCAGGTACGCCACGCAGGCCGGCGAGTGAAAGCGCATCCCGCCCGCGCCCTGCACCACGGGCTCGACCACGACTGCGGCCAGCTCGTCTGCGTGGTCCGCCGCCAGCGCCTCCAGTGCAGCGGCCCAGTCCGGGTCCAGACCCGCGCCGAAGCCGTCCGGAGGCCGCGCGGCAAAGACGTGGCGGGGCACCATCCCGGCAAAGAGCGCGTGCATCCCGTCGTCGGGATCGCAAACGGCCATGGCCCCCAGCGTGTCCCCGTGGTAGCCGCCGCGGACGGTCAGCATGCGCTGTCTATGCCCGTGACCGCAAGCGGCCTGGTACTGCACGCACATCTTCAGGGCCACCTCCACAGCCACCGATCCCGAGTCGCAGAAGAAGACCTCCGAGAGCCCCTCCGGCGCAAGCTCGGCCAGCCTCGCAGCCAGGCGCACGGCGGGCTCGTGGGTGAGCCCCCCGAACATCACGTGGGCCATCTGCTCGAGCTGCTCGCGCACGGCGGCGTCAAGTGCGGGGTGGCGGTAGCCGTGCACGGCACACCACCACGACGACATCCCGTCGATCAGCTGCCGGCCGTCGGCGAGATGCAAGCGCACGCCCTGTGCGCCCACCACAGGCAGCGCCGGGGCAGGGGCGGGCAGACGGTCGTAGGGGTGCCAGACGTGCTCTGTGTCAAACGCCTGCAGCCCGGCCCATGCGCCGGAACGGTTGCTCGGCGTCCCGGTCAGCTGGGCGCCGGAGCCCGTCAATCCTCGTCGTAGACGACGAAGTCCCGCTTGCGCGCACCGCACACGGGGCAGTACCAGTCGTCCGGGATGTCCTCGAACGCCGTGCCCGGCGCGATGCCGCCGTCGGGGTCACCTTCGTCGGGGTCATAGATGAAGCCGCAGGACTCGCAGATCCAGCGCTGGGTGGTCTGAGTGGTCATCAGACCGAAAGGCTACCGGGCAGGCTCACCTTTGGCGCTGTGCATCGATCACGTGGGTGACCGCGTTGATCAGCGCCAGGTGCGTGAAGGCCTGCGGATAGTTGCCCAGGTGGCGTCCGCTTGAGACGTCGAGCTCCTCGGCAAAGAGCCCAAGCGGCGAGCGGTACCCCAGCAGGCGCGCGCACAGCTGCTGGGCGGCCGCGGTTTCGCCCATCTCGGCCAGCGCCGAGACCAGCCAGAACGAGCAGATCAGAAAGGTTCCCTCCTCGCCACTTTGGCCATCGTCGGTGTCCTGGGTGCGGTAGCGCAGCACCAGGCCGTGGTCGGTGAGCTCCTCGCGGATCGCCGTCACCGTGGCGCACACCCGCTCGTCGTCTGGCGGCAAGAAGCGCAGCAACCCGACGAGCAGGGTGGAGGCATCCAGCGCGTCCGTGTCGTAGTGCTGGCGAAAGACGCCACGAGAGTCGACGCCCCGCTCCAGAATGTCCGCGCGGATTTCCTCTGCAGTCGCCTGCCAGCTTTCGACCCGCTCGGTTTCGCCGTGCCGTTCGGCCAGACGCGCCCCGCGATCCATCGCCACCCAGCACATGAGCTTTGAGGAGACGTAGTGACGTGGGGCGCCGCGGGCCTCCCAGATGCCCTGGTCGGGTTCGCGCCAGACCTTCGCAGCGCACTCCACCTGTTGCACAAGCAGTGGCCAGACGCGGTCGGGGATGTGATCGCGCTGCTTTGAGTGCAGGTAAACCGAGTCGAGCACCGCACCATAGACGTCGCTCTGGCGCTGGTTATAGGCGCCGTTGCCCACACGCACCGGACGCGCATTCTCGTAGCCCTTGAGGTGCTCCAGCGTGCGCTCCTCCAGATCCTTGGTGCCCTTGATCCCGTACATGATCTGCAGCGAACCGTCCTCGTTTCGCTCGAGATCGGCGATGTACTCGATGAAGTCGTCGGCCTCCCAGTCAAGTCCCAGCGCGTGCAGGCCCCAGAGCGTGAACGTCGCATCGCGCATCCAGCAGTAGCGGTAGTCCCAGTTGCGTTCGCCCTGCGGAGTCTCCGGCAGCGAGGTGGTCAGGGCCGCCAGAAGCGCGCCGGTGGGCATGAACGTCAGGCCCTTGAGCACGAGCGCAGAGCGTTGCAATGCCGGGCGCAGGGGATGGTCGGGGAAGGTGCCTTCGGCCAGCCAGGTCCGCCAGAAGCGGGACGTACGCTCGATCCGCGCCTCGGCCTCCTCGTAGGTCTTTGGCCCGTCGAGCTCGTGCGCCCAGGACATCGCACAGAAGCGCTTTTCGCCCTCGGCCATGGTGTGGCGCGCGCGCACCTGGCCGCCCTCGACACCCATGCGGATGTCTGAGTAGAGGCGAAACGTAGCGTCCGCCCCCGCGGCGTCAAAGGCAGTTCCGGCGGGCCGGTCGTGCTCGGGCTCAACCCAGGTGGCAGGCTCTGAGCCGTAGTCAAAGACCGGCTGGCAGACCAGCTCGACCTGCACTTCGCCCTTGAGGCACTCGATCGTGCGCACCAGCAGGTGGTCGGCGTCGTAGTCGGTGGGCGGGCGCGTGTGGCTTGAGCCGTGCTTGTCTTCGCTCCAGTCACCGATGCTGAGCGCGTCGCGCACAAGCAGCCAGCCGTGCTGCGTCATCCAGGTGGTCTCGATCACATTCGTACCCGGCTCATAGCGGCGACCCGCGGGCACATAGATGCCATAAGGGCCCAGCCGGAAGCTGCCCGCGCCGCGGTCAAGCAGCGCCGCAAACACGCTCGGGCAGTCGAAGTGCGGCAGGCACATCCACTCGATTGAGCCGTCGGAGGCCACCAGCGCGCCCGTGTGGCAGTCCGACAGAAAGCCGTAGTCCGCGATCGGCGGGAAAGGCGACGCCAGGGGCGATGCTTGCAGCCGGCTGCGCGTGTCGATGAGGCCCGATGAGTCTGGTGTCCCGTGTCCACTTTGGCGTGGCCGCGCGCCCGCGCGCGCCCGCGCGCGGGCCACGCCCGCGGGGGGAGCCCCATCGCCGGCCTTGGCAGCTGCGCTGGTGTCTGAAGCCTTTGCCATCGCTTAGCCTGGACAACGGTAGCGGCGGCGCCCGATGGCGTGGGCAAGCGGCTGAGCCAGTTGGCCCGCGAGGCACTCGAGGTCTACCTCGCTTGAGGGCGTTTGGTTTGGGGGCATTTCGTTCTAGGGGTGCCCCCTTTTGACCCTCTACTGCGGCTGCTCGCTCGCCGCCCGCATCAGCAGGTACGCGCGCACGAACCCGTCTAGGTCGCCGTCGAGCACGCGCGCCACGTCGCCCATCTCGCGGTTCGTGCGATGGTCTTTGACCAGCGAGTAGGGGTGCTGAACGTAGGAGCGGATCTGCGAGCCGAAGTCCACGTTTTGCGTCTGGCCCTTCTCGCGCGCGATCTCGGCTTCGCGTTCGCGCTCTTTACGCTCAAGCAGCTTTGCACGCAGCATGGTCATCGCCGTGGCCCTGTTGGACAGCTGCGAGCGCTCGTTTTGGCACTGCACCACGATCCCCGTGGGCCTGTGCGTGATCCGCACCGCCGAATCGGTCTTGTTGACGTGCTGGCCGCCTGCGCCTGAGGCGCGGTACGTGTCCACCTGGATGTCGTCGTCGTCGATCTCGATCTCTGTGGTCTCCTGCACCACCGGCGCCACCTCCACGCCCGCAAAGCTCGTGTGGCGCCTGTGCGCGGAGTCAAAGGGGGACTGGCGTACGAGCCTGTGCACGCCACGCTCGGCCGCAAAGAGCCCGTATGCGTTTTCGCCGGCTACGCGAAACGTCGCCGACTTGATCCCCGCTTCCTCGCCCGCGCTTGCCTCCAGCAGCTCGACGTCAAAGCCGCGGGATTCGGCCCAGCGCAGGAGCATGCGCAGGACCATCTCGGCCCAGTCCTGGGCGTCGGTGCCGCCCGCGCCCGCGTTCACCGTCACCAGGGCATCGCCTGAGTCATACGGCCCTGAGAACAGGCGCTGCTCCTCAAGGGTTTGCAAGCGCTCCGAGGCACTGGCAAGCTGCTGCTCGAGTTCTGCCTCCATCTCGGGATCGTCGGCGACAAGCGCCACGAGACCGCCAAGGTCATCGACCTCGCTTTGCAGCTCATTAAAGGTCTGCAAGCGCTTGGACGCACGCGCGTGCTCAGACGAGATCCGCGCTGCCCCCTCGGAGTCCTCCCAGAATCCGGGAGCGCCCATCTCGGCCTCAAGCGCGCCGATGCGCTCCCTCAGCGAATCGGGGTCAAAGATAGTCCGCAAGCAGATTCAGCTGCTCGCGGACTGCGGCGAGTCGTTGCGAGAAGGGCTCGCTGTGCACACCTGTGGGCATGCTCAGAACCTAGCAGTGGAGTGGAGACACTTCCGCGGACAGTCGCGGGCTTTAGTGGCTGATCGGTCTTAGTGGTTATTTATCCTGCCTGACTCGTATTCCTCGGGAGAGAGGTATCCGAGCGTAGAGTGTCGTCGTTGTCGGTTGTAGAACGCCTCGATGTACTCAAAGACCGCGGAGCCAAGCTCTCGCCGCGTCGGCCACGGCCGGCGATGCACGAGCTCCTTCTT
>CAJCIJ010000242.1 GCA_903970315.1 Actinomycetota bacterium | reverse complement strand
CATCAAGACCACCGCCATAAGGGGACCCTCGATGCGAGTGGCACGATCCCAACTCTTGAGGATGTCGATGTTGCCGGCGCCTTTGCCGGGCGAGCGGTAGTAGCCCTTGACTGACGCGTCAACCGCACGCACATTGGAGGCGTTGAAGTATTCGTCCAGTAGCTCTCCTGGAGTGAGTCCATAGTCGCCGTTGCCAATCTTCTTGTACGGCGAGGTTGGGAAGCTGGGATCGACTACGCGAACGAGATCGCGGCCGACGTATTCGAGATAGGTGAGGGGCTGACCCTCGATCGCCGCGAGCGCAAAAGCTCCTAGCTGGTTGTTCTCGTCCTTGTTCGGCGCTTCCGGCCCGTCGTAGGCCACGTCGGCGGGCGAGGCCCACGTGAACTCCCAATGCTCGGTGCCCAGTCGCTGGGATACCGGTGTGTGGATGCACAGCTTCGCCGTTCCCGGCGGGGGTGTGAACTTAGAGCAGTTGGCCCAAGGGGCGACACGACCGTATAGGTCGAAGTTTGACGTTGAGGCAAAACCCCATTCGCCGGTGTCGTGTTTGTGTGCGGATAGGAACGCGAGGATCACCATCGATGCGCCGACGATTCCGGCCAGCAGACGCGCGAGGCGCCAGTAGGCCAGCGGGCGACGTATGCGAAAGCCACGCACAAGCCGCGGTACAGACGACGCCCGCGCACCGCGCGGCGGGCCGTCCGTGCCGCGGGCCAGGACTGTGGCGGCGGGAGCGAACAGCAGGCACAGCAGCATGACCGGCAGCAGCATGAGGCCAACGGTACGGTCGATGGTCGCGCAACCGAGGCTGACGCCAGCCCCGAGCGCCCACCAGAGCCCTCCGTTCCACGACCTCACGATGCACCACACTGCAAGGTCGACGAGAAAGATGAACAGCGAGTCGCTCAACACCGCGTGCTCGAGCATCAGCTCTGAGCCTCCCAGCATCACGACGGCCGCAGGGACGAGCCCGAGGCCGAGCCGCGCGCGCGAACGTCGCACGCTCTCGAAGAGGAGGAGTCCGCTTACGATGCCAAGCGCGTGCTGGACGACGACGACCAGAATCAGATCTGGGCTTATCGCGTGCAGCGTCCGCAAGAAGATGGCGTAGCCGCTGACCCGCAGCGATAAAAAGAAGAGGCCCTTGGCGGCATCGGCTGCGTAGACGGCGCTGTCCGGGAACCCCAGCAGCGCCGTCTGGTAGCGCAGCAAAAAGAACACGCGAAGAACGACGCCTGCCAAGGTGATCGTGGCGAGCGCCCAGAGGGCCGGAGTGCGCCGTGCAACTTCGAGCCAGCCAACGATGCGGCTCCTGAGATCGGGGGCCTTTGCGTCCAGCTGCTCCAAGTGCCCGCCCAGGCCTGCCGCCCCCTTCAGACGCGTCGTTTGGCCGATACCACTGTATCGGTGAATCACGGACGCTCTAGCCACAACCTCCCGTATCGGCACACCCCGCTGCCTCTTGAGGCTTGATGCGGTCTGGATCTGCCGCCGGCCTCCGGCGACCTGTGCTGAAGGGTGGGCTCGGGTCATCCGAAGGGATCAGGTTTATGTAGCGTCCGCGGCAGCGTATGGACGGTTACCGCGCCAAGAGACGATTCGGAGACCCCTGACTGCCGCAGCGAGAACGATCACCCCTACCCGAAGGCTGTTAGCCGCATTGGGGCGGCGGCGGCTCGCGATGTCCTCGCTGGCCTGCGTGATCGTCGGGCTCTGCGGGCTGACCGTCTCTGGGGCGTTGGCGTCGCGACAGGCTCCGCGTCTTGGCAGGCCTTGGGGGCCGTCTCAGATCGGTTACGGCAAGGTTCGTCCGGCCCAGATCTTCAACGGCGGTGACCCGACCGGGGAGGTCCAGAACATCCACTGGAGTGGATGGGGCACCAGGCGGGCGATCGGCGAAGGCGATGCCGAGTATGTGTGGCCCGGCACCTCCGTCGCCGGCAACCGGTTCACGTCCGGGGCGCGCGTTGTGGCGTTCCAGCTTGGGACGTGCCACGGCCATCCCGCCTACAACGCCATCGAGTGGTACTTCCCGAAGTACGGCCAGAGCTTCAATCCGCACTCCTACATCAACATCTGCAGCGGCAAGTACGTCGGAGGTGAACTACGGGAGACAGAATGCCCGGACGTGCAGCTTCCCGCAGGCGGGGGTCAGGCAACCGAAGTCAAAGCGATCCACATGACGTGTGCCGCCGCAAGCGCCGTCATCGCGGAAACCGACACGGCTCGGTTCGGCAGCGGCGAAGCAAGGTTCGTGCAGGCCGGCTTCAGGTGCGGAACGGAGGGGTCAGGGGGCGGACTGCCGAACGCACTCTTTGACTGCCAGATGGGCGAAGAGGAATTTCTGTACTCGGCGCGAGGCTGATCGCCGTCCCCGGCGCGCGGGTCCGTCCGCCGCGCGGGTGTGACTAAGCTGCGTGCTTCCGACCAGCGACGATGGGAGCGAGAGCATGAGCGGCGAGACGGTCGACATCAAAACTCAGGACGGCGTGGCCGACGCCTACCTCTCGCGGCCCCCTGGGTCAGACGGCAGTCACCCCGGCGTGCTCTTCCTGATGGACGCCTTCGGCTTGCGGCCCAGGATCGACCACATGGCCGACCGCATCGCAGCAAGGGGGTTCGTCGTGCTGGCTCCCAACGTGCTCTACCGCGCCGGCCGTTCCGCAAACGCGGCGATCCCCGATCTGGAGGACCCCGCGCAGCGCGATCCATTCTTCGCGCAGTTGAGGCCTGCCATGGAACAGCTGACGCCCGAGCGGGTCGACAGCGACGCGGCGGCGTACCTGGACTACCTCGGCGGTGTCGCAAGCGAACCGTTCGCCATCACCGGCTACTGCATGGGTGGGCGCATCGGCTGGCGCATCGCCTCCACATATCCGGATCGGGTCGCGGCGCTCGGCGCCTTCCACGCCGGCGGGCTGGTCAGCGACGGCGAGGACAGTCCGCACCTGAGTGCCGGCGCGATCTCCGCCGAGCTGTACTTTGGGCACGCTGACAACGACTCCAGCATGACCCCGGAGAACATCGCGACGCTCGAGCAAGCCCTCGATGACGCCGGGGTGCAGTACCGCTCCGAGCTCTACCAGGGGGCCGCCCACGGCTACACGATGAGCGACACCGCCGCCTACAACGAGGCCGCCGCCGACCGGCACTTCACCGAGCTGTTCGCCTTGCTGGATCGGACGCTCGGCGGCTGAGCACGTCCCCGGGGGGGTCGTCCACACCGACGGCCGGAGGCGCTAGGGCTGCTGGGTGTCGTGCAGCTCGCGCCAGTGGTCTCGGTCAAGCATCGCCGGCTGCGTGCCGTCGATGAAGTCCGTGAGCACCTCCACCAGCCGCTGGGGCTCATCAAGCTGGGGGAAGTGCCCGGACTCGGGGAAGATCTCCAGGCGGCTGCCCGGCACGCGCGCGTGCGTCGCATACCCGTGCGACACCGGGATGAGCGAGTCGTGCTGGCCCCAGATGAGCAGTAGGGGAACGTGTTTGACCAGGTAAAGGCGGTTGGTCGCGTCGACCCGCTGGCCGCCAGGCTCAACGACCGCCCGCAGCGTGTGCACGAAGGCCGAGCGGGTCTCGCCGTCTGACAGTGTCGCGTGCCCGTGGGCCATCTCGACGAAGTCCGTTCGCGCGCGCAGGCCCAGCCGGCCAAGCAGCCCGCCCGCAACGCGGGCGGCGTCGAGCACGCGGCTGGCCGCCAGGATCGGGATCACCACCTCTGCGCCCGGCAGCGTTGCCGCACGGAGCAGAAGGCTGACGTCGCGCCCCAGGCCGCCGCTGTCGATCAACACGATACGTTCGCACCGCTCGGGGTGCTGGTAGAAGAGCTGCATCGCGATACCCCCGCCAAGCGAGTGCCCCACGATCGTGGCGCGCTCATGGCCGAGGGTGACCAGAAGATCACGCAGGACGCTCGCGTTGGCGCCGAGCGAGTAGTCGCCCTTTGGCTTGTCCGACCGCCCGTGCCCGATCAGGTCCGGCGCGATCACCGTAAAGCGCCGCGCCAGCGAGGGTATGACCCGGCGCCAGTTCGCCGAATTCGACGTGATGCCGTGGATCAGCAGGATCACCGGGCCACTGCCTGCCTGCACGTAGGCGATCCGATGACCGTGCAAGGTCACCGTCTGAGTCTCGTGTTCTGCTGTGGCGGTCACGTCGTCTCGCGTCGGTCCCCGGCAACCCTAGCGCCCGCCGTAGCAGCCGTGCGCGCTGACGGCATCCGGCCAGCCAGGCACGCGTT
>CAJCIJ010000241.1 GCA_903970315.1 Actinomycetota bacterium | reverse complement strand
TCGTGACACGCAAGATCACGTGGCATGCGGCCGCGATCAAGCTCGGCTTGGCCGACAAGCTCCACCTGGGCAACCTCGACGCAGAACGCGACTGGGGGTACGCCAAGGACTACGTCGAGGCTATGTGGCTCATGCTCCAGCACGAGGATCCACGGGACTACGTGATCGCCACAGGCGAGGCGCACTCGGTACGCGAGTGCCTCGAGATCGCCTTCGATCAGGCCGCCGTCGCCATCGATGACCACGTGGTCATCGACGCATCGCTGCAGCGACCGGCCGAGGTGGACCATCTGATCGGCGATGCTTCCAAAGCAAAGGCCGACCTCGGCTGGGAGCCGAGCACGAGCTTTGAGGAGCTGATCCGCCTGATGGTCGACGCCGACTACGAGCTGCTCGGCGGAGGCAGCGGCCGGCGGTAGTTGTGGACGGGCACAGCAGTCGCCGCGCCCTGGTCACGGGCATCAGTGGCCAGGACGGCTCGTTTCTGGCGGAGCTGCTACTCGACAAGGGGTATGAGGTAGTTGGCCTGGTGCGGGGCTCGCCCAACGACCCCCTGGGTTCCTCGGAGCACCTACGTGGTCGAATTGAGCTGCTCGGCGGCGACCTGCTCGAGCCTGCCAGCCTGCGCGACGCGGTCGCGCAGCTGTCGCCGGACGAGCTCTACCATCTGGCGGCGCCGTCGTTTGTGCCTGACTCCTGGCGCGCCCCTGCACAGACCGTGGCGGCGATCGCCGGCGCCACTGCTGCGCTGCTGGAAGCGGTGCGCGACCACAGCCCGAACACCAGGGCGTTCATTGCGACTTCCGGAGCCATGTTCGGCGCGACGCCGGAGAGCCCGCAGAGTGAGGCCACTCCGTTTCGGCCCCAGACCCCATATGCGACGGCGAAGCTTGCAGCACATCAGCTTGTGGGCCAGTTGCGCGTTCATGCAGGCCTGTTTGCGTGCTCTGGCATCCTTTACAACCACGAGTCCGAGCGCCGCCCCGAGTACTTTGTTCCACGAAAGGTGGCCATGGCCGCGGCAGAGGTCAGCCTCGGCCTCGCCCACACGGTGGAGCTTGGGGACCTCGATGCCGTACGGGACTGGTCCTTTGCGGGCGACATCATGCATGGCGCGTGGTTGATGCTCCAGCAGGCCGAGCCCGATGACTACGTGCTCGCGAGCGGCACAGGCCACACCGTCCGGCAGCTGGCCGAGACGGCGTTCGGCCACCTCGGTCTGGATGCGGCCAGCCACATCGCGGTTGACGAAAGCCTGCGGAGGCCCCCTGAGCCAACGCCGCCGGTGGGAGACCCGACACGGGCGCGCGAGCGGCTGGGTTGGTCTGCCACGCTCTCGTTCGGGCAGCTGGTCAGTCGGATGGTTGACGCTGACCTGGCGGCACTGCGATCGCCGGCGGCGCCGTGACAGCCTCCGTGACGGCCCGTTGCTGCGAAGGAGAGCGGGCAGGCCGTCGACAGGCACCTCAACCAGCGCCAACTCCCGCGTCGCCTGTCCTGGCTAGTCTCCTGCACCTATGAAGGCGGTCATCTTGGCGGGCGGGTTCGGCTCGCGCCTGAGCGAGGAAACGGCTTCCCGTCCCAAGCCCATGGTCGAGATTGGGGGCAAGCCGATCCTCTGGCACATCATGAAGCTCTACGCGGCTCACGGCATCGAGGACTTCGTGATCTGCCTGGGCTACAAGGGCTACATGATCAAGGAGTACTTCGCCAACTACCACCTGCACACTTCCGACGTGTCATTCGACCTCGCCAGTGGCGCCATGGAGATGCACCGCTCGGCGACCGAGCCGTGGCGCGTCACGCTGGTGGACACCGGGGAGCACACCATGACCGGCGGCCGCCTGCGGCGGATCCTGCCGTTTGTCGACGACCAGGATTTCTGCATGACCTACGGTGACGGCGTCGCTGACCTAGACATCACGGCTCTGATCGGATTCCACCGTACGCAGGGGACTCTGGCGACGGTGACCGCGGTGCAGCCACCGGGCCGGTTTGGGGCCATGGAGGTGGACGCCACACACGTACGGCGCTTTCGCGAGAAGCCTCGCGGGGACGGGTCCTGGATGAATGGGGGCTTCTTCGTGCTGTCGCCGGGCGTCAGCCGCTACCTCACCGACGATGCGACGGTGTGGGAGCAGGAGCCGATGCGCTCGCTCGCCGACGACGGGCAGCTCTCGTCCTACCGTCACGAGGGGTTCTGGGAGGCCATGGACACGCTGCGCGATCGCAACCACCTCGAGGAGCTGTGGGGAACGGGAAGGGCGCCGTGGCGCACGTGGGAGTAAACGTGGTCGATCCCGCGTTCTGGTCGGGCAAACGGGTGCTGCTGACCGGTCACACCGGCTTCAAGGGGGCTTGGATGGCGCTCTGGTTGCAGTCTCTCGGCGCCGACGTGGTGGGTTTCTCGCTCGGCGCACAGAGCCAGCCGTCGCTATATGAGCTGGCGCGCGTGGGCGAGGGCCTGCAGGACCTCACCGGTGACGTGCGCGACCACGAGGCAGTGGTTGCCGCGGTGCGCTCGGCCGCTCCGGAGATCGTGATCCACATGGCCGCCCAAGCGCTCGTGCGCCGTTCCTTCAGCGCGCCCAGGGAGACGTACGAGACGAATGTCATGGGCACGGTCAACGTGCTCGATGCAGTCCGGTTGGTGGGGGGCGTGAGCGCCGTCGTCAACGTCACGTCAGACAAGTGCTACGAGAACCGGGAGTGGGAATGGGGCTACCGCGAGAATGAGCCCGTTGGCGGGTATGACCCCTACTCCAGCTCCAAGGGGTGCGCCGAGTTGGTGACAGCCGCGTACACACGGTCGTTTTTCTCGGATCCCGACGGGACTCGTGTTTCGTCGGCCCGCGCGGGCAATGTGATCGGCGGCGGCGATTGGGGTGAGGACAGGCTCGTGCCCGACCTGATGCGTGCAGCAATCACCGGTACGCCGGCGCGCGTCCGCAATCCGAACTCGATCCGCCCATGGCAACACGTGCTGAACCCGGTCAGCGGCTATTTGGTGCTTGCGCAGTCGCTGGCGCAATCGGCCGAGTATGTGGGAGCGTGGAACTTCGGACCGCCGGAGAGCGACGCCCGATCGGCAGGCTGGCTTGTGGAGCGCGTGGCCGAGCTCTGGCCCGGGGAGCTCGCTTGGACCCACGACGATGGCCCGCACCCGCACGAGGCGCGCTACCTGAAGCTTGATTCCTCCAAGGCCCGTGGGCGGTTGGGCTGGCGCCCGCCTGTCGACTTGGACGCCGCGCTGCGGGCCACGGTGGCTTGGTACGCCGCGTTGGGCCAAGGGGCGGGAGGATCGGTCACCCCGACAGGGTCGCCGGCCGCGGCCCCCGGTGGCAACGGCCGCGGCAGTGCAACCGACGTGCGCGCCTTGACCGTCGCCCAGATCGAGTCACTCCAACACGCGCCCAGCCCATCGTGAACGCGCCCTGTCGCTTCTGTGGCGCACCGTTGGAGGCAGTGTTCGCTGACCTGGGCTCGTCGCCGCTGGCCAACTCCTATCTGACCGCCGAGCAGGTCAACGCAATGGAGCCGTTCTACCCGCTGCGCGTGCTCGTGTGTGGGAGCTGCTTTCTGGTGCAGCTCGAAGAGTTTGAGACGCCTGAGCAGATCTTCTCCGACTACGCGTACTTCTCGTCCTACTCCTCAAGCTGGCTCCAGCACAGCCGCGCCTATGCGGACCTGATGGTGGAGCGCCTTGGGCTGAACGGCGCAAGTCGGGTAGTGGAGGTTGCTTCAAACGACGGCTATCTGCTGCAGTACTTTCAGAAGCGAGGCGTCCCTGTGCTAGGCATTGAGCCGGCGGCCAATGTGGCGGAGGTCGCGATGGAACACGGTATCCCCACGATGGTGGAGTTCTTCGGGCGCGCGACTGCAGACGTTGCGCTTGCGCAGGGGAGCGCGAACCTGCTTTTGGGCAACAACGTCCTTGCGCACGTGCCGGACCTCAACGACTTCGTCGCCGGGTTGAAGATTCTGCTGTCGCAGGGCGGGGTGGTCACGATGGAGTTTCCCCACCTCATGCGCTTGATCGAGGAGGTTCAGTGGGACACGATCTATCACGAGCACTTCTCGTACTTCTCGTTTCTTACTGTCAGCCGGGTGTTCGAGGCGCACGGTCTGCGCCTGTTTGACGTGGAAGAGCTGCCCACCCACGGTGGCTCGCTGCGCATCTTCGGTTGCCACGCCGACGATCCAGCCAAGCCGGAGAGTGAGGCTGCGCGCGAGCTGCGCCAGCGCGAGCGCGCGGCGGGCTACGAAACCCTGGAGACCTACCTCCAGTTTGGCAACACCATTGAGCGCGATAAGCGCCAGATTCTGCGCTTCCTGGTTGACCTCAAGGATCAGGGCCTACGGCTTGCCGGCTACGGGGCGCCGGCGAAGGGCAACACGCTGCTGAACTACTGCGGTGTCCGCGGCGACTTTCTCGACGCCACCTACGACCTGAATCCCCACAAGCAGGGTTACTTTCTACCCGGTAGCCACATCCCGATCCGTGCACCCTCTGCGATCGGCGACGATCGGCCCGACGTGGTGATGATCCTGCCTTGGAACCTCAAGGACGAGGTGACCGAGCAGCTGGCGTTCATCAGCGAGTGGGGTGGCCGTTTCGCTGCACGCACGCCTGAGCTCAAGCTGCTCTGATGGGCGACAGAGGCCTGTCATGAGGTTCGTCGAGACGCCGCTGCCGGGGGCGATGGTGATCGAGCCCGATCGACTCCACGACGAGCGGGGGTGGTTCGCGCGGACGTTCGACGCCGAGCTGTTCGCAGCGCACGGCTTGGATTGCAGTGTGGTCCAGTGCAACGCGTCATTCAACGCGCGACGGGACACACTTCGAGGTATGCACTACCAGGCCGAACCTCACGGCGAGAGCAAGCTCGTCCGCTGTACGCGCGGCGCCATTTTTGACGTTGCCGTTGACCTGCGTCCTGACTCTCCCACGGTCGCTCGCTGGTACGGGGTGGAACTGACCGAGCAGAATGGGTTGGCGTTTTGTATCCCCAAAGGGATGGCGCACGGGTTTCAGACGCTCACCGACGATACGGAGCTGGCATACCTCATGGGCCACCCTTACGTGGCCAGTGCGGCACGAGGGGTCCGCTTCGACGATCCCGCATTTGGGATCCAGTGGCCGCCGCCACACGAGCAGCGGATCATCTCTGAGCGAGACGCCTCCTATGCGGGCTTCACGCTGTAGTGTGGCGCCGGCGCTGGCGGCAGTGCAGCGAGCACCGGCGACGGCCCCGAGCGCATCGCGGCGAGCGTGCGGCGCCGGCTCGGGGGGGGCGAGGTGCGTCCAGAGGCCGTTGAACCTGTAGCGGGCGGCGAGCCCAGCGCGCCTGAATCGGGCGCGGCCGAGGATCTCCTGTCCACGAGTCGCGCGGGTTCGCTGGCGATACGCGGCGGCGCGCTGCGGCTGGGCGCCTTTCTGGGGGGGACGGTGGTGAGTGTCGTGGCAGCCGCCGTGCTGTTCCGCTATCTCGGTGTCGTGCGCACCGGCCGCTATACCACGGCGCTGGCGCTGGGCGCCGTTGTGACGGGTTTCACCGACCTTGGTCTGACCACCGTAGGTATCCGCGAGCTTGCCGTTCTCGAGGGATCCAAGCGTACGGAGTTCGCCCGCGATCTCCTTGGCATACGCCTCGTGCTGACCTCCATAGGAGTGGCGGCGATCACGCTGTTTGCGTTCTTTGCATACGGCTCCCTGCTCGGGTTTGGCGTCTTGATAGCTGGCGCCGGCGTGCTGGTGCAGAACACGCAGGTCACGCTGGCGCTGCCGCTTTTGGCAACGCTGCGTCTTGGGCTGGTGGCGCTGCTGGAACTGATCCGGCAGGTCTCAAACGCGCTTTTCATCGTGGCACTTGTGCTCGCGGGCGCGGGTCTGCTGCCACTGCTTGGGACTGTCGCGTTCGCTTCGGTGCTTGCGCTGATTCCAACCGCGCGGATCGTGCGCACGAGCATTCCGCTGATCCCCGCGTTTGGGGTAAGTCGATGGAGGGCGCTGGTGGGACCGGTGCTGACGTACTCGATCGCGGTCGCCGCCAGCACTTTGTACTTTCGCATAGCGCTGGTGCTCGTGTCCGTGATGACCAGCTCGCACGAACTTGGCTACTTCAGCGCGTCCTACAGAGTCGTCGAAGGCCTGATCGTCATTCCGGGGCTGTTGGTTGGCGGCGCCTTTCCGATCTTCGCGCGGGCGGCACGCGACGACATGGAGCGGTTGGCCTACGCGATTGCGCGGGTGTTTGAGGTGGCGTGCATCCTGGGTGTCTGGGTGTCGTTGGCCGTTGCGGTGGGCGCGCCGTTTGCGATCCGCGTCATCGGCGGTGCGCATTTCGCCCCGGCAGCAAAGGTGCTTGCCGTGCAGGGCATCGCCGTAGGCGCGATGTTCGTAGGCGTGGTCTGGGGGTACGGCCTGCTGAGCCTTCATTTGCATCGCGTGATTCTGCTTTTCAACACATCCCTGCTTGTGCTGGTGACGGTCCTTGTCGTGGCGCTGATCCCCCTTGATGGCGCGCAGGGGGCGGCCATTGGGGTCGCCACGGCGGAGTCCATTGGCGCGATCGCGGGCCTTATCACGCTGGCCAGGCACCGCGCTGAGCTGAGGCCCCGGCTGCGGGTCTTGCCGCGCGTCGTTGTGGCGGCGGCATTGGGCGCCACCCCGGCTCTGGCGACGGGGCTGCCGGACATTGTGCGCGTGGTGCTGGCAACGATCATCTACGGGGCTGTGGTAATCGCGCTCAAGGCACCACCTGCGGAGCTTTACGACGCCGTGACGCCCAAGCGGCTGCGACGGGCCGGCTAGGGTGAGCCGCGTGCGTCAATGTCAGCCCGCCGGTGCCGCCCTGGTGCAGCGCTCCGCCGGGCACGCGGCCGCGGCCGCGTGACACCGATGAGTCGCGTACTGGTCACGGGTGGGAGTGGGTTCGTCGGCCGCCACGTCCTGCCGCGGCTGGTGTCGTCCGGTGCCGACGTGCACGCGCTCAGCCATCGTTGCGAGCCCCTCAAGGTTGCCGGGGTGCGCTGGCACCAGGTTGACCTCGGCGATCGGGAGGCTGTGGACGAGAAGCTGGCCGAGCTTGCGCCTGAGCAGCTCATGCACCTGGCCTGGTACGTCGAGCCCGGCCATTTCTGGGATGCCCCGGAGAACGTGCTTTGGGTGGAGCGCAGCCTTCAGCTTCTGCGCGCGTTCAACGCGTGCGGCGGCAAACGCGCGGTGATGGTGGGGACCTGTGCGGAGTACGACTGGACGGCGGCAACGGCGCCGTTGAACGAGCTGACCTCGCCGATTGTGCCCAGAACGCTCTACGCGGTGGCAAAGGATGGCTTGCGTCGCATCGGCAGCGCTTACGCCGAGCAGGCCGGCTTCGAGCTGGCGTGGGCACGTCTGTTTTTCCTCTACGGTCCGGGCGAGGCACAGGGACGCCTGGTTTCGTCGGTTGTCCGGTCCCTGCTTGCGGGCGAGCAGGTGCCCACTACCAGCGGTAGGCAGCGCCGCGACTTCCTCTACGTGGAGGATGTTGCGGGCGCGCTCGTGACACTGCTGGACAGCCCTGCCGTCGGTCCGGTCAACATTGGCTCCGGCGAGCCGCTCGCCGTGGGCGATCTGGTTGCCCTCATCGCACAGACCGTGGGGCGGCCCGAGCTTGTCCGTCCGGGAGCGCTGCCGGATCGCCCGGGAGAGCCCCCGCTGCTTGTTGGCGACGTCAATCGACTGTCCGAGGAGGTGGGCTTCGCGCCACAATTCTCGCGCGATGACGCCGTCGCCGCCACGATCGAGTGGTGGACGACCGTGCTGGGCGGGGACCGTGGTGGCAGCCGTTGACCTGGTAACCGCGTCATGGTCTGAGCTATGAGCGAAACGCAGGCTCCCACAGCGGTTGTCTTGCCTGGCCATGATTCCCGGAGCACCCGGACCTGTGTGGTCCATCTCGTGCACGCCGCCAACGGGATGGACCCGCTGCGGTCGTTTCTTGACGCGTACACGCGTCATCGGGCCGGCACCGACCATGAGCTCGTGCTCGTCTTCAAGGGCTTTGCATCCGAGCTGGCCGCTGGTCCGCACATGCAGCTGGCCGCCGAGATCGAGTCTCGGTGCATCTTCGTCGACGACAGGGGGCTGGATCTGGCCACGTACCGCCTGGTCGCCTCCGAGCTGCGCGGCGACTGGCTCTGTTTTTTGAACTCCTACAGCCGGCCCCTCGTTGACGACTGGCTCGCGAAACTGACGGCTCCGTTCGCCCGGGCCGACGTCGGCCTGGTGGGTGTGTGCGGCTCCTACGAGAGCATCTACAGCGCCTCGCCGTTGCGGCGGCGCCCGCGCCTCTGGCGAGCCTACGATCCATTTCCCAACCCTCACCTGCGCACCAACGGCTTTGCGCTCGCGCGCGAGCTGCTGCTGGAGCTGGACTGGCCCAGTGCGCGCTCCAAGAGACAGGCACTGGCGATCGAGAGCGGCAAACGCTCGCTGTCACGCCAGGTGTGGGAGCGCGGCTTGCAGGTGCTCGTGGTTGGCAGTGACGGTTCGGTATATCCGCCGCCACTTTGGCCCAACAGCGCCACGTTCCGAGCCGGTGGGCAGCGAAACCTGCTGATCGCCGACAATCGCACCGAGCAGTACGACCAGGCCGGCGGCTCCTTGGAGCAGCGTCTGGCGACGACGGCCTGGGGGGAAGGTCAGGTGTCCTTGCCCGACTGGGCCGCACCGGCTCCCCGGGCCACGGATCGGTAGAGGCGCCAGAGCACCCGCCCGCCGGCTCTGTCCTCCAACGCCGGTTTGATCAGGTACATGGCATCGCCGCGCCAGTTCAGCGCGGCGCCGGCGGCCTCCACGGCCAGCCTGGCGCGGGCCGTCGCGCCCAGCTCCGCGAAGGCGTCGTTGCGCGAGGCGATCTCGGCGAAGACTTCGCGCGCGATCGTCAGGTAGGGCACTCGGCGCTGCCAGCGGGGCAGCTCCAGCGTGCTTACGAGCTTGGACATCTCGGAGCTGGTGCCGCCGATTTCGCGCAGGATGGCGGTGTCGTGGATCGTTGCCGCCTTGCCCTGAACGAGCACCGCGGCCACCAGAAGCCAGTCGTTGCCCAACGCGTTCTGCAAAGGCGCAGCCCTTCTGAGCACCGGCGTGGGCATCAGGCCGTAGAAGAGGCCGTTCTCGTCGACGTGATGCAGGTAGTCGACGATCCTCTCGCGCGGACTGGACTGTTCGAGTTGCATCGAAACGCCCGTGTGCGCCACCTCGTCGCCGCTGACGTACTGCGCGATCCCGCAAACCACGCTGTGGTCGGGTCGGGAGCGGAGGGTCTGCAGGCAACGCTCGACGTAGTTGGGTTTCAGCCAGTCGTCGTCGGAGAGCATCATCGCGTACTCGCCGCGCACCTCGGCGAAGAGCAGGTTGAAGTTGGCCGTTGGACCGCGGTTGACATCGGCGCGCATGTAGCGAACGCGGGCGTCCTGCGCACACAGCTCCTCGGCGACCAGCGCAGTGGCATCCGTTGACGCGTTGTCGGAGATCAGGACTTCGACCTCGGAGTGGGTCTGTGCCAACGCCGACAGCGCGGCCCGGCGCAGGGTGTCGGCCCGGTTGAAGGTCGGGATCCCGATGCTCACCAGGGGCTCGGTCATGTCCGGTCAGGGTCTGTGGCCGGCCGAGCGGCCGGTGCCGGCAGCCGCGACGGCGAGCGGCGCGCGCGCGATCTCTTCGAGCATACGGTCAAATTGGGCCGTGCATCTCTCCCAGGTCCACTCACTCTCGACTGCGCGGCGACCCGCGGCGCCGAGCTGTGTGGCCAGGGCTGGGTTGGTCAGCACGCGCGACACAGCTGCGCCCATTGCGTGCGCGTCGCGCGGCACGAGCAGCCCCGTCACCTGGTCGGATACGGTCTCGCGAAAGCCGCCGTCGGCTACCGCGACGACCGGTGTTTCGCAGGCCATGGCCTCCAAGGGAACCAGGCCGAAGGGCTCGCGGATCTGGGCGCACGCCACGACGCCTGCGCGCTGATAGGCGGACACCACCTCGGTGAGCGGGATCCGGATGCGCAGGTCCAGCTCCACCTGGGATGCGTCGGCGAGCTCGCGCAGCGGGCCGCCGGCGTCGCCGCGGTCGGCGACCACGACCAGACGCGGCCGCGGCGGGGGAATCGTCGCCAGGGCCTCGATCACGAACTCGTGGCCCTTCAATGGATGCAGCGCGCCCACGGACAGCACATAGCCATCGCGGGTGGCCCCGGTAGCCGGGGGTGTGAAGGTGTCGCTGTCGACGCCCAGATGGACCACCTCGCTGTCAACCCCGTACCTGTCGCGGAGCCGGCCCTGGGTGAAGTGCGAATGGGTGACGATGTGCTTCGCCGACTGCATATAGCGCCGGTCCAGCCGCTCCCGGCGCGGGGCAAGCGGATTGAGGCCAAGCCGGTTGATCGCCCCCCGCAAACCGTCGCTGGCGCGTACGAGCTGCTTGGGCTCGTCGGCTGCGCGCAGTGGCTCCGGTGCGTAGTAGAGGCTGGGCGTGCGCAGGAACGGGAGCACGTCCGGTGCCTGGGTGACGCGACTTGCATGGCAGAACACAACGTCGTAGCCCGCGTTGTCAATCTCAGCCGCAAGTCGTGCGCCGTCCGCCGGGGACCGGATCAGGCGCCAGAGTTCATCGATGGCCCCGTCCCCGCGGTGCATCCGTCGCTCGATCACCGGTACGCGGTCGTCGATTCCGACGAACTCGTGCACACCGGGGTTGCCCGTGTAGATGACTGCCTCGTCGGCGGTGGTGCGCGCCA
>CAJCIJ010000240.1 GCA_903970315.1 Actinomycetota bacterium | reverse complement strand
TACCGCCGTTGCCACCGTTGCCGCCATTGGCACCGGTGGCGCACGCGCCCTCACAGCTCGGCGGCGTGCCCGGCGCTGCGGCTACCGCAAGCGTTGGTACCGACTCCGCGCTCGTACTGTGCTTGAGGCCCCTCGCGACGTCGTCGGTCACTTCGGCGGTGGCCGTCGTCGTGTAAGCGAGCTCGTAGCCCACGTCCTCCGCCGTCGGAACATAGGTCGCGCCTGTGGCACCCGGGATTTCCTCGCAACTGGCCGCGGAGACGCACCTGTCCCAGTGTCCTGTGACCGCGCCCGCCCAGGCCTGTTCAGGGCGCAGTTCATAGACGCCGTTGGTTGCCGTCAGCTTGTCGCCCACCTGCGCCACGCCGGAGATAGACGGCGCAGCTTCGACGATCGGGCCGTTTGCGGTCTTGAGCTTGGCGTCAAAGACGTTGGCGGTGTCCCCCGCCGCGTCTTCGACGTACACCCGCACCGTGTGTTCGCCATCGGAGAGGTCGTTGGTGTTCAGGCTCTCGGTTCCGTTGACTTCCGTCAGGCACGGCTGCGGCGACGCGAACGTCTTCGTGGCGCCCCCCGGTTCCAGGTTCACGCACAACCCCCCGTTCGCATCCAGTCCACGCTCGGTTGTCGCCTTCCCGTCCACGACCTCGTTGACCCCGTAGATCCCAGAGCCGGTGTCGCTGGCGCCGAAGCTCCATTCGACGTCGCCGGACAATGGACCGGCGCCTTCGGCGGGACCGACGACGTGTTCGACCTTCGGCGCAGTCGCGTCGACAAGCGTGAACTGGCCCGAGTCGATTTCAAAGCTGGCGATGGGTGCGCTGGCGGCACAGTCGCCACCTTCACCGTCGCACGTGGCCCCCATCTGCAGCCAGTTGACACCGTGCAATTCGGTCGCTTCGATCGACCCCCCGGCTCCCTGCGTGCCCGCGCCCAGGTCGCGATAGTCATACCCCGGGTCGTGCTGCCCGGTATGGGTCACGAACACCACACCGCTGCCGCCGCCGCACGCGACCGAGATCGGCCCGCACGCGAAGATCGTGCCCATGTGCAGCACGTAGGACGAGATCGTGACCCCGGCAGGCGTGGAGTAGGTGTAGAGGCCGCCCTGTCCGTTGCTGTATCCAGCCCCGTACGGCCCCACGGTCATGGTGATCACTTCCTTGGCCTTCGTGCACGACCCCTTGTGGTAGACGCGCGATGCGCCCATCAGGCCTTCCTCGCTCAGACCCCCGATGCCGATGGGCGTCCCTGCGGGCGTCTCGCACAGGTACGCCTCGAACGTGCCCGCGTGGGCCAAGCCCACGGGGCCGGCCAGGGCGGCTGCCCAGGCCACCGCTGCCAGCACCACTCCGATGGCGACCAAACGTCCCCTGAGACCGGTGGTCTGCGCCATTACTAACTGCATCTCCGCTCCTTCCGTCGATTGCCTCTCGGACGCCAGGCGCCCGCCTACCGCAATGTCGAGGTGCACGGGTCCCTGCCACCCCCCCGACCTCGCAGGGGTCCGGCAGCGCCGCGCCGGCTGGCCAGACCGATCCGCGCGATGTGCCCGTCACAGTGGCCGAGAGCTCCCGCTGAACGTGACCAGGTACTACCGCGCAAACCAGTCCTGCCAAGAGAACGGTAATTGCGGACTCTTTGTTTTGCAATGCACAAACTTGTCGCTCTTTGCGTAGATTTGAGACCCTGAGCGGTGGGCTACGATCGCCTGATGGCGCCTCCCACACCCGCACCCACCCCCGACGAATCCAGTCGCGTGTTGCGCGTCGGCGCCCACCTGGCGATCCCGCTGGCCGAGATCACGCTGCGCGCAAGCCGATCCTCGGGTCCCGGCGGCCAGCACGCAAACGTCACCGCCTCGCGCGTGGAAGCCAGCTTTGACGTGCTTGCCTCAAGCGCTCTGACCGACGCCCAGCGCGCCCGGCTGCTGGCCCGTGCCGGCGATCGCGTCGTGGCCGTCGCCCAGGACGAGCGCTCGCAGTCGCGCAACCGCGAGCTTGCGCTCAGCCGCCTGGCCGACCGTCTGGACGCAGCGCTCGCCGTGCCGCGCACACGCCGCCCCACTCGCCCCACCGCCGCCTCGCGCACCCGCCGTCTGGACGCCAAGCGCCAGGCGTCCCAGCGCAAGGTCGGTCGGCGGCGGCCGCCCGCCGACGATTAGCGCACCCGCCTCCGGCTACGCATCAGCGTCCGCTGCCCCGGTGCCCCGCTGGCCCGAGCTCGGCGTGTACCCGCTGCCCTAGAGCGTGTGCCCGGGAGGCGACGCCGGCAGAATCTGGTACTCGCAGTTGGCAACTGTCGCCGGCTCGCCGCAGCACTCGCACACCACCACCGGCCGCAGCACCTCGCCGCAGCTGTGGCGATGGATCTCGCGCGGAAGCCCCTCGCTCTCGTCCATCAGGTACTCGTCAGCCCACGCCTTGACTGCCAGTGCCGGCGCAAAGAGCCCCACCCCCGCCCGCGTCAGCCGATATTCATACCAGTCCGGTTCAGTGCGGTAACGGACGCGCCGCAGCAGCCCCATCTCGACGAGCAAAGCCAGGCGCGAGGCGAGTACGCTGCGCGCGATGCCCAGGTTGCGCTGGAAGTAGCCGTAGCGGGTGACGCCGAAGAACGCTTCGCGCAACACGAGGCGCGTCCAGCGGTCTCCCAGCAGGTCAAGCGCGCGACCAACCGACAGCAGCTCAGGCGTGGCCTCGGCGTCCTGCTTGCTGCCCTGATGGCCGCGCCCCGTGCTCGGGTTAACTTTAGACTTACCGTCTTCCTGCGGCCCGGAGCCACCGATAGCCGGCGCACCTCCGCCTGAACCCGTCCAGGTGTCATCGTTATGTTTCAAGCTGGTTCCTCCCCAGGAACTAGTTTGAATTTGAGTGTTGCTCACTAACTGCTGCGCCCATGCTTCAGCTTTTTGTGCAAATGACCGCCTACCGCATGGGCGCGGGTGACACTCAGCCCCGCGAGCATAGCAGCGAGACCACACAGTGCCTTCGACAACTGGCCACAACCTGCGCGTGCCCAGTGACGTTTTGTAGGAACGTAACTTGCCTGTTTCCCACATATGCGCCAGATGTAACGCGTCGGGCGTGTAACCGTGGAGTCACGCACCCCAATCAGCGAGCCAGAGCCCACCAATTTGTGTGACTAGTTTTGATGTGAGAACTGTCGTATTGAGGAGATACGCTGAGGTTTGAGTAGGCACCGCGGCAACCGGCCGACACCACGCTGGCGTGCAGCCAAGGCCACCGTGCGGCGCCCTTGGCGACCTCCCCACGCAAGTGCGTCGGGGACCCCACCGGCGCCGCTGCGATCGTGACAGCCAGCCCAGCGCGCTACAGTCTCCATCGCGCCCAGCTAGCTCAGTTGGTAGAGCACCTCCATGGTAAGGAGGGGGTCATCGGTTCAAGTCCGATGCTGGGCTCTTGCCGCCGCTTGCGCCTCCCGGGCCTCGCAGCGCCGCCGGCGCGCGCCAGCAGGCTTTTCTCTAACGTGCCCGCGGCATGTCCGCCACCGAGCAGGCCAACGCAGAAGCCCCATCCGCGATCGCCGTTTCAGCACGCGCGCTGACGCGGCGCTACGGCGCCGGCGATACCGCCGTCGATGCCCTGCGCGGCGTCGACCTTGACATCGCCGAGCACAAGCTCGTGGCGATCATGGGGCCCTCGGGCTCCGGCAAGTCCACGCTCATGCACCTGCTCGCCGGCCTGGACCGTCCCACCTCCGGGACCGTCACCGTCGGCGACACCGAGCTCAGCACCCTCTCGGATTCCCAGCTGACGCTGCTGCGCCGCAGCCACATCGGCTTCGTCTTTCAATTCTTCAACCTCCTGCCCATGCTCAATGCCGAAGAGAACGTCCTGCTGCCCCTGTCCATAGCCGGTGACAAGCCCGACGCCGGCTGGGTCGACGAGCTCTTTGACCGCGTCGGGCTCTCCCAGCGGCGCCACCACCGGCCTTCCGAGCTGTCCGGTGGCGAGCAGCAGCGCGTCGCCATCGCTCGTGCGCTCATCTCGCGGCCCACCATGCTGCTCGCCGACGAGCCCACCGGCAACCTGGACTCGGCCACCAGCGGCGGCATCCTTGCGCTCATGCGCGACTCCGTCGATGCCTACGGACAGACCACCGTCATGGTCACCCACGACCCCCGCGCCGCCGCCGTCGCGCACCGCGTGTTGTTCATCGCCGACGGCCTCATCGTCAAGGAACTCATCGACGCAAGCGCCGCTCAGGTGCTTGCCGTGATGGGCGACATCTCCGGCTGACCGCCCTGATCTGCCCGTGCTGCGTGTAGCGCTCAAGGGGCTCGCCCGCCGCAAGCTGCGCGCCTCACTCACCGCCGTCGCAGTGATCCTGGGCGTGGCCATGATCAGCGGCACGTTCATCCTCACCGACACCATCGAATCGGCCTTCGACACGGTATTTACCGTCGCCTACAAGAAGACCGACGTCGTCGTCACCGGCAAGAGCGCCATCAGCTCCTCCGGCGAAGAAGGCGAACGCGCCGACAACACCCCGTCGTTCTCGGAATCGCTGCTTGCCACCGTCCGTGCCCTGCCAGGGGTCGCCGAAGCCCAGGGTGCGGTGGAAAGCCGCGCACAGCTCGTGGGACGAAACGGCAAGGTGATCGCAACCGGCGGCGCCCCCGGCCTCGGCTACAGCGTCCACGCCACCGGCTCACAGCGGTTCAACCCCCTGGAACTCGTCCGTGGCCGCTGGCCCGTCAGCGCAAACGAAGTCGCCATCGACGCCAACACCGCCGAACGCGACCACTACACCGTCGGCCAGGAGATCGGCGTGATCGCCCGCGGCCCCGAGATGCACCTGCGCATCGCCGGCATCGCCAAGATCGGAGGGGTGTCCTCGATTGGCGGCGCCACCATGGCCATTTTCAACTTCCCCGTCGCCCAGCGGCTGTTTGACAAGGTCGGCGAGCTTGACTCCATCTACATCGCCGATCGGCCCAGCTACTCGGCTGCGGCTGTCGTGCACGAAATCCAGCCCGTACTGCCCGCCAACGCACAGGTGCGAACCGGCCAGGCCGAAGCCCAGCGACGCACCGAAATGACCGGTGAAATCCTCAGCGTCCTGCGGGACTTCCTGCTGGCCTTCGCCGGCATCGCGCTGTTTGTCGGCAGCTTCGTGATCGCAAACACCCTGTCCATCACCATCGCCCAGCGCACGCGCGAACTGGCCACCCTGCGCACGCTTGGCGCCACACGCCGTCAGGTGCTGCGCTCGGTGCTCGCCGAAGCCCTTGTCATCGGCGCCCTGGCCGCCGTCGTCGGTCTGTTCTTGGGGCTCGCCCTCGCCAAGGGCCTGAACTCGGTGTTCGTCTCGCTCGGCATCGACCTGCCCCAGGCCAGCACCATCTTTGCCACTCGCACCGTGCTCGTCTCGCTGCTGGTCGGCATCGGGGTCACCGTGCTCGCCGCGCTGCGTCCCGCCGTTCGCGCCACGCGCGTGCCCCCAATCGCCGCCGTTCGCGAGGGCGCCGTGCTGCCCGAAGGTCGCCTTGCGCAATCCGGTTCCGGGGGCGCCCTGTTCACCCTGGCCTGCGCACTGGCCATCATGCTCTTCGGGCTGTTCGCCTCCTCGCTGTCCACCGGCTCACGGCTGCTGGGAATCGGGTTGGGCGCCATCGGCGTCTTCATCGCCGTCGCCATGCTCGCCAAGACGCTTGTGCCACCGCTGGCGGGAGTGCTAGGTTGGCCC
>CAJCIJ010000239.1 GCA_903970315.1 Actinomycetota bacterium | reverse complement strand
TGGAGGCGCTGGCCTGCGGCCTGCCGCTGATCACCACCCGCGTGGGCTGGATGACAACGTTGCTGGAGGCTGTGCCCGACTACGACGCTCTCTGTGTCGAGCCCGCAGCCGCGGATATCGTGACACGCCTCCGAGCCCTCTCGGAGATCGACAGCCGGCGACTGTCGGCCGATGCGCGCGAGTTCGTCCTGGAGCACAACTCTCTGCACTCCTACTCGCAGGCATGGCAGGCGCTGCTTTCGACGCTGCCGCAGACGTGACGGCGCCAACCACCCCGCGGTGCGTAGCGCTGCCCGCCGGCTCGGCTCAGGCCGAGTCCAGCAGCGTCGCGATCTGCTCCAGGCGGGACTCCCACGAATGCGACTGGGCCGCCTGCGAACGCGCCCCCCGGGCGGCATCGCTGTCGCCTCCGATGATCTCCTGAAGGCGGGCCGCAAACTCCCCAGCCGTGGCGGCCAGCGTGACCTCAGGTACGTCGCTCAGGGTCTGTAGCGGCGTGCACACCACAGCCCTTCCGGCGGCGAGGTACTCATAGGTCTTCATGGGAAACACACTCTGCATCTCGCCGTCGAGCAGGTACGGGATGATCGTCGCGTCGGCCCCTCGGAGCACTTCCGGCAGCTTCGTATACGGACGATGCCCGAGCAGATGGATGTTCGGCGGACCTCGCAACGCGTCGATGTTCGTGCGTGGGTCGCCGGGCCCTACCGGGCCGATGAAGGCGAAGCTCCAATCGGGCCGCAGCCGTGCCAGCTCAACCACAAGCGGGATGTCGATCTTGGCCGCCAGAATCGCGCCGACGAAGACGATTCGCGGGGCGGCAAGCCGCGACAGCGCCGCATCCACCGGCCCCGGCTGCAGCGCCTGCGCAAACAGCCGCGTGTCGGCCACATTCGGACCGTAGTGGACGTTGTCGTTGAACTCACGCATACGGCGAACGAGTTCCGGCGCGCTGGCGAGCACCACGTCGGCGCGCCGCGCAAATCGTGCCTCCGACTGCAGGAAGCTGGCAGCGTCGATCCCGTCCTTTGCCGCGTGATCGTCATCTATGTAGTAGAGAACCTGCGCCGGCCGGATCGAATCGATGAGAACCTCGGCCTGCGGCACAAACGACCACAACACCGGGTCCTTCAGGCCCAGCCTCGACACAGCCCGCCTGACGGCGCGTGTCAGCAGTGCAGCGTTGAGCCGGCGAACAAACCGGTTGGAATGGAGCGGCACGACAAGCGGAGAGAGGACATATACGCCGTCCACCTCGCGAAGCGGTCTCAGCGCACGCCGCGCACGCCGCGCCATGCGCGTGAGGTCGCGTGCCGCAAGCTGTGGCCGCCGCAGCCCAAGTGACTCGATGAACAGGATGCGGTTGGCCTCCGCCGCGCGGACCAAAAGGTGCTGCTGGTTGGTGAGTGTGTCCATCTCCCAGTCCGAGAAGCCCACACAGACGATGTCGCGGCCGGCGAGAGTCACGACGCCAGGCCGGCGCGGGATGCAAGCACCGCCTCGACCGCGCCGTGCGGATCGGAGCTCTGAACGCCGGTGGCATGACCCCTCAGCTGCGGCGGCAGGAATCGGGCCGCCACCCGAGCCAAGCGCCCGAATGCAACCACGGAATCGATCGGCCGCAGCTGCTGCTCGGCATCCAGCGCGCGAATCAGCTGCAAGGGTCCGGCGGATTTCAGCTTGCGTTCCCGCACACCAGCCGTGTCGGCGATACGCGGCACGTTGCTGATGAGCGCCACGTCGGCGCCCTCCATGGCGACAGCCTGCAGCCACTGCGCCGCACGGGTGGTCGCCGAAGACCCCAGCGCGACCCCCACCAGCCGGGGTGAGCCGCGGTGGATACTGCGAGATCCGTAGTGTGCGCCCGCCGGCACGCCCGAACGACCGCTGCGTCCGCTTCCAGCGCCAAACAGATACACCAACCACACCGCGGTGTCGGTGGCACAGTCAACGGCGACATTGCCAACACCCAACAACCCGTCGCGCCACGCTCCGTCGATCCCCATGCGGTACAGGAACTTGGCCGACGGGCGAAGTAGCGCGCCGCTGACGAACCGGCCGGGAGTGCGCGGCGCATCCAGCTGGGCCGCCTCCAGTCTCGCGTATCGAAAGGCGTCCCCACAGCGCTCGCGCCAGCTTGCGGCGAACAGGTGCACCAGGTCGCTCCCAAGCGGGTAAACCGCCCCTTCCGGGACGATACCCTCGTGCACGGTCCGGAGCTCGTCGTGACGGTAGGCATCGCGTCTGAGCAGCCGATGGGAGTATTTCGGGTACTTGGCCGCCGGACCCAGCGCCCTGCCAAGCAACATTTCGCGCCTGGGGATTGCAGCGAGGTCAAACGCGGGCGCAACGGTGCCAAGGAACTCCTCGATTTCACTTCGCAGCGGTGAGCTGACACGCTCGTCGGCGTCCACCTCCAACACCCACTGGCCGGTTGCCGCATCGAGGGCGACGTTGCGTTGCGCAGCAAACCCGAGCCAGGGCTGATGGAGCACCTGCGCCCCGCGGCCGCGGGCCAGAGCCACGGTCTCGTCGGTCGACCCCGAATCCACGACGATCACCTCGTCGCAGAAAGCAACGCTGTCCAGGCAATCTCCCAGCACGGAAGCCTCGTCGCGGGCAATGACGCACGCCGAAACAGTTTCCCTGGCGCCGGAGCGGACTGTCGAATGCAGCTCGTCGGACAGAACCACCGGGCTCAATCGACCCTGCCACGTCGAGCCCGCATTGGCTTTAGATTATAGAGGCTCTGAGCCCGCCCCTTGACACTCCGGACGCCGTCAGAGCGCAGGTCCGCGTCAACATGGATGTCTGGCGCCACGGCAACTTCGTGCGCCACTACGCGTCGCGGACGCTGCGGCCGCCGGAGGTGATCCTGCTCGCGCGCCACGCCCACCAGATGCAGGGCGACGTGCTTGAGCTGGGGTGCGGCGCCGGCAGAGTGTCCGGATACCTCGTCGAGCTCGCACGCAGTCTTCACGGAATAGATGTCTCAGAGCTGATGGTCGATCACTGTCGGCAGGCCTACCCGGCCGGAAAGTTCACGGTGATGGACCTGCGTGACCTGTCGAATTTCGATGACGAGTCCTTTGACTGCGTGTTTGCTGCCAACAGCGTGCTCGACGTGCTCGGCGATCAGGAGCGCCGTGAGGTGTTGCGAGAAGTGCGCCGGATCCTCAGACCGGACGGCGTGCTGGCAATGGCGTCCCACAACCGCGCGCACATTCCCAGACTGCGCAAGCCCACGGATATAAGAGGTGCCCGGAACCTGGTTCGGGCATTCGGCAAGCTGGTGCTGATGCCCTGGCGGCTGCGCAACCAGCGGCGGCTGGCACCCCTGCTGCGGACCGAGTCCGATTACGCGCTGGTCAACGACGACGCGCATGACTTTCGCCTCTTGCACTACTACATATCCAACGACGCGCAGCGTCTGCAGTTCGAGCAGGAGGGATTCCTGCCGATCGAATGTCTCGACAGTCAGGGATCGAGCGTGGCCGAAGGAGCGCAGGCGGACGAGTCCGCCGAGCTGCACTACGCCGCACGCCGGGCGCCAACGGGCCCACAGTAGCCGGGACGCAGCGGTGCGTCACACCGCCCGTGCGGCCGGCTGAGGTCGGATCGCAGACTTCAGCCACTCACGTTCCGTCACCGCCCCCCGGCGCAACCCACCGCTCGGCGCTTGCTCCGTCGCCCCAGTCGAAGGTCCGCGGGTCGGTCATGGCCGCCGGCGTCTGCAGGATCCACTGTTGGTGAAGCGCAATCAGGGCGTCGTGCAAATCGTCGGATCCCGCGAAGTCACGGGGGTCCAGGGCCGGTGCCGCGTCGAGCGCCACACGATGACCGACGCGGCGCGTGCGCACGGCAAGCACCAGCGCGTCGGCCGCCACAGCCAGCCGGGCCGTGCCGTCGGCGAGCATCGCCGGCTTGCCCAGAAAGCGCGTCGCGCGCCGGCCCGGCAGATCAAACAGGATGTACACCGACTCGCCCGCCGACAGTACGCGCATGAGGACGCCAAAGGACCCCTTGGCCGCTATCGGACGGGTGGTGCGGTTGGCGCAGCGGGCGTAGTGGGTCAATCGCCTGCCCGCGTAGCCGGGTGGAGGATCGCCGAACATCCACGGGCCGATCACACAGTACGGGCGATGCCCGCGCGGCACAAAGGCCGACGGCACAAGGTAGAACCCGGCCAGGTGGCACGCGCTGATCACCACGCCGCGGCCCGCCGACAGCGCCGCCGTGATGGCCGCGTCGGAGGGCGCGTCCAGATCCGGCGCCAGCCACGGCTGCCAGAAGATCGCGACATCCGCCTTGTCCTCGATCAGGTGTTCGCGGGCAAGCTCGGAGACCTCGGCGGCACGCGACGTGCCGGCGACCACGATCTGCATCGTCTCAACTGCGTTCGCGCGCGCTGCGGCGTCGGCGTCCCAGAGTTTTTGGCCGCGCCGAACCGCTCTCTTTACCACCAAGCGCCGGGGCGCCAGCCGGTACAAAAGCGGTGACGATTTGAGGGTCAGTCGCAGCCCGGTGCGGGGCATGCGCGGTGGCCGGAAAACCGGGACGGCCGGCTCAGCCGGCGAACCGTGGGAGCCGGGTGGCCTGGCCGAGCTCATCTCACAGAAATGCGGCGAGGCCCGAAGTGTCGACGCCCGGTATTGCCATCGCGCGGATCAGTCGCTCGGCCACCTTGCGCCATGTGAACAACGCCGCATGAGATGCAGCAAGGGCTCCCAGCTGCCTTGCGGTGTCCGGGTCGGCCAGGCGGAGCATCGCCGCCACGATCGCGTCGCCGTCGAGCGGGTCCACCACGCAACCGCCAGGCCCGATCATGGTCGCCGCACCGCCGTTTGACGTACCGATGGACGGGACCCCTGCGCCACCGGCCTCGATGTAGACCGTCCCCGACGGCTCGTGCAGCGACGGCATCACAAACGCTGTTGCCGACGCATACAGAGCGGCCATCCGGGCACGGTCGGAGGCGTCGCCCAGGGCCAACCGCCCGTGACCCGTGACCCCGGGGAGGTCCAGGCGTGGATGCCCGCCCACGACATCCAGACGGGCGTCGGCAATGCGCTCGCGGATGTGCGCGAACGCCCGCAGCACGGCCGGGCCGTTCTTGCGCTCGAAATCCATCCCCACAAACAGATATCTCGGCGCCGACCAGTCTCGGTCGGCAACCTGCTCAGACGCGTGGACCTGGCCCAGTCCCACCACGAACACCCGCTCGGGCGGGATCCCATAGCTGCCCACGATGCTCTCCGCCACCCACTCTGAGACGCAGCAACAGGCGAATGCAGCCTCATAGACGCGACGCTGCCGTCCTACATAGCGGTCGATGTCGCGCTCGGTCAAGCCGCGCAGGTGCGGCCAGGGGTAGCTTGCCAGTGCCTGCACCACCGTCGAGTCCTCGTAGGTGACCACCCGCGGGGATCGCGCCAGCACCATCTCGCTACCCCGCTGTACGACCCCGTCCAGCGGCGCCGCCGCCCTCAACCGTCGGCGAACCAGCGCCGAGCGCAGCGCAATCGTCGGCGCTCCCAGCACGGCCGCGGTGTGGGCGCGCCTGACGGCTCCTCTCAGGTCACGCAGATCGCCGGGTCGCACCCGGGCGATCACGCTGGCCAGATAGGCCAGCCTGCCAACAGTCGGCGGCAGTTCACCATTTACGGCCACCGTCTCGCCGACGACCTCTTCCAGCGCAGCCAACAGCGACGCCGTCGCGCCGGAGCCCGCTTCGATGTCGTGAGGATCAACCGGGTCGGCGATACCCACGCGGACAGAAAGCGGCGAGCGCATGCGACCCGCAGAGAATAATGGCGACGACGGCGACGGCGAAGGGCCCGCAACCTCGCGCGCCAACGTCGGCCGTGGCGATCCCCCTCGCCTGACAGCGTCGAGCCCGGGTCCTCCGCCGATGCGTAACGTAGGGGCGATGATCGATCTTCACTGCCACGTGCTTGCCGGCCTCGACGACGGACCCGAGACCGTTGACCAAGCAGTCGCGCTCGTGCGCGCGGCGCGGTCAGCAGGCGCAGAAAAACTGGTGGCAACGCCGCACGTGAACCTGCGCTACCGCAACCGGGGGGCCACGATTGCCCGTGCGGCCGGCGAGCTGAAAGACCGACAGGGGCGCGAGCCAGACCTGACCGACGTCGAGGTCCTCAGGGGCGCCGAGATCGCATTCGCCTGCATGCCCGAACTGACCGACGACGAGTTGGCCTCGTTGACGCTGGGTGGGGGTTCGTGGTTGTTGCTGGAGCCCCCCGCCGGCCAGGTCGCGCCGGGCATCGCGGCAATGGTCGAGGACCTGCACGCAAGGGGTCACCGGGTGGTACTCGCGCATCCCGAGCGGTGTCCGGTGTTTCATCGCGATCCGAAGCTGCTGCATTCACTGGCAGATGCCGGGGTGTTGACATCGATCACGGCCGGCTCGCTGGTCGGTCGCTTCGGGGGCATCGTGCGTCGCTTTACCAGCGAGCTGCTGGAGGCCGGGATGGTCCATAACGTGGCCTCCGATTTCCACTCTCTGGAGCGGCGCCCACCCGGAACCGCCGAGGCGCTCGCGCAGGCCGGTCTCGGCGCGCTGGCGCAGTGGCTGACCCATGACGTCCCTGCCGCCATCCTGGAGGACCGGGAGATCCCGAGGAAGCCTGCAGGCGCATCGGTGGCGATCGCTCCCACCCAGGGCAAGCGCCGGTTCGCCTGGCGCCTGCGCTCCTAGCGCTGCCGTGATGCGTCCCGGCCCCGGAGCCGACCCGTTAGGCTAGCTTGGTGATCGCAATAACAATGCCCGCCAGCACGAACACCACGATGGCGACCTGCATCCAGATCCAGGTGGGAGACATGCGCGCGGAGCGTACCTACCCGCGTTCGTCGGCGGCGGTCGCTGCCCAGTGCCGGCAAATCTCTTTGACCAATGGCCGCGCCCACGCCGCGGACGGCCGCTAACCGGAGGTTCGACTTGCACCGTCCACAGATATTCCGCGTACCCCAAAACGTCGTGCGCGCCTGCGTTCTGGCGCTCGGCTCGATCGCGCTGGTCGTCGCCGCCGTGGCCTGGCCGGCATCGGCCGGCGCGAACGCAACGGTCTCCAAGCACCACCACGAGCACCACGTCAAGAAACCCAAGTTGAAGCGCAACAAGTCCCTGCTGCTGGGCATCAACATCCCCAGTGGCGCCTCCGAAGCCGAAGCCGCCACTGCGATCAGCGCAGCGAAGGCGATCCATTCCCGCGTGGTTCGGATCGAACTCCGTTGGGCCGCCCTGGAACCGGTCCAGGGGGAAATCGCACCCGACGCGCTCGCCCCGCTCGAAAACATCGTCAACACCGCTGCGGCCAACGGGCTGCGCGTGATCACACTGGTCCAGGGCACGCCGTGCTGGGCATCTTCGGCCCCCGCAGCTATCGAGAGCGCCTGCGTCCCGGGCGCAGAATCACAAGCCAACGCCTGGCCGCCGTCCAACGATGCGACGTTCGGCACGTTCCTAGCCAAGCTCGCAGCCCAGTACCGCAGCAAACTGGACGCCATCGAAGTCTGGAACGAGCCCGATTACGCCGGGGAAAACTATCTGGCGGGGCCCAACAAGGCCGAAGCGTACGCCGGGCTGCTGAAGGCCGCCTACCCCGCCGTCAAGGCTGTCGATCCTGAAATCTCGGTGCTCGGGGGGGCGTTCGTCGGGTCAAACGGGATCTTCCTTCGCGACCTCTACGCCGACGGCATCAAGGGCTACTACGACGCGCTGGCCGTGCACTTCTACACCGACACCCTGGCATCGCTTCGGGCCATCCATGAAGTTCAGAAGCAGTACCACGACACCAAGCCGCTCTGGCTCACCGAGGTGGGCTGGCCCTCCTGCTACCCCGCCGAAAAGACCCAGAAGGAACAATCCTGCGTGACCCCCAAGGTGCAGGCCGAAAACGTTGTCAACATGACTCGCACCCTGGCGCACACCTCCTACGTGGGTGCCGAGGTCCTCTACAAGCTCACAGACGCCGGTGGCGAAGACTTCGGCGCCCTGACCGCCACGGGGGCGCAGAAGCCCTCCTTTACGGCGATCGCCGGCGTCTTTGCCTCGCCGTTCGGCAACCCCTCGCCCGTGATCCTGCGCGTGCGCCACAAGCACGGCAAGCTGATCGCTAGCGGCTCGGCGCCTGTGGGGGACCTCGTCGAGCTGGAAGTGTTCAAGCACGGCAAGCGCGAGTACCTGAGCATCTTTGGGCTCACCCGGTTCAACACCTACTCGGCCACGCTCCCGGCCGCCCTGGGCACCAAGGGGTTGAAGATTCGCATCCACCAGGAGGGCATGGCCCCGCGGTCCGGCGCCACGGCCCACGCCTAAGGGGCCCCGAGCCCACCGCCTGAAGTCCATGTCAACCGGCGCCTGCCAACCGCGGGCGCCGGTGCAAATCAGCGCATCCGCACGATCCGGTCCAACGGTCAGGTCGTGCGGATGATCAGCACCGAGCAGGGGGCGTGGTGGGACACCTTGTTGGGCACCGAGCCCAACAGGAACCGCTTGGCACCGGTCATGCCCTTGTTGCCAACCACGATCAGATCTGCACCGCGCTCCTCGGCCACGTCCAGCACCGCGTCGGCCGGATCGCCCTGGCGCGGGTGCGTGTTTGCCTGAAGGCCCGCATCGCGGGCAATCTGGGCAGCGGCCTGGAGCGTGGCCTCCACGTCCTCGCGTGGATTGATGGCCCACTGAACTTCCTCGGGTGCCTGCATGCGCTCCTGGCGCAGGCGCGGCGCCGGCACCGGCTCATACGCGCTCACGATCTCTATCGAGGCACCATGCAACTTGGCGAGGTCAACCGCCTGACGCACAGCCTGGGTGGCCGTCTCCGAGCCGTCCGTCCCAACCACCACAGTCTTGAACATGCTCCCCCTTCGGGATTGTCGAATACAACGCTCTTGCGCCGCAGCCTGCGTCGAGGCCGGCGCGGCGCCGATGATAGCCGCCTTGTAGCCTGCAAGCTCGTGTTCCTGCGCATCCCATACCGATCTCGCATCTCCGCACTACTTGGCGCACTGATCGCGCTGGTCGCTATCGCGTGGCCAGCGGCGGCCTCGCAGGCGCGAACCTCTGTGCACCACCGCCGCGCCCACACCACGCACCACCGTCACAAACACAAAAAGAAGCACAAGAAAACCAAGAAGCACAGCACCCATGTGACGCCCGCTGCAGAACCGGCGACCAACCTGATCCGCGGGGTAACGATCGCCTATGGCGGCTCGGAAGCCGAAATCCAGCAAGAAGTCAACGAAGCCAAGGTGCTGCACGCCCAGGTCGTTCGCCTGAATCTCAGCTGGGCGTCGCTTGAACCAGAACACCAAGGCCAGATCGAACAGGCCGGCCTGCGCCAGATCGACACCGTCGTCCACACGGCTGCAGCGGATGGCCTCAGGGTGGTGGTGCTGGTCCAGAGCACTCCCTGCTGGGCCTCCTCTGCGCCCCTGGCAATCGAGGCCGAATGCAACCCCCACCACGCGGGTGCCGCCAACGCCTGGCCACCCTCAAACGACTCCTACTACGGCGACTTCCTAGCCGAACTTGCGCGCCGCTACGGCAACGAGCTGGCAGCAATCGAAATCTGGAACGAGCCCGACTACGCGGGGGAAAACTACCTTGCGGGACCCGACAAGGCCGGCGAGTACGCCGGCCTGCTGAAGGCCGCTTACCCCGCGATCAAGGCCGCCGATCCCAACATCGCCGTGCTCGCAGGCTCCCTGGTGGGATCAAACGGCGTGTTCCTGCGCGATCTCTATGCCGACGGCATCAAGGGCTACTACGACGGGCTTGCCGTGCACTTCTACACGCTCACGCTCACCGCACTGCGAAGCATCCACGCGATCCAGCTGGAAAACGGCGACAACACGCCGCTGTGGCTGGACGAGTTCGGCTTCCCAAGCTGCGCGCCCACCTCTGCCCAGGAGGCCGAACAGTCCTGCGTCACCCAGGGGATACAGGCCACCGATATCGCCAACATCGTGCATTCGGCCGTGCGCCTGCCTTACGTGGCCTCAACGATCCTCTACAAGCTGCGCGACACCGCCGGCAACGAATTCGGCGTCCTGTCGGCAAACGGCGCCCGCAAGCCTGCATTTGCGTCGCTGGCCAGCGCCTTTGCGACCCCGTTCGCCAGCCCGTCGCCAGTCGTCCTGCACCTGGGCCCTCAGGCCGGTGGCGTCCTGGCCTTCGGGGGCGGCCCGGTCGGCAGCGTGATGGAGCTGGAAGTCTTCAAGAGTGGCCACCTGCTCTACGGCCTGACGTTCACTCTGAACGTCAACAACACGTTCTCCACGCGCCTGCCGGCCTCCCTGGGGACGACGGGCCTGACGGTCCGGCTCTACCAGCTCGGTACCAGCCCGACCACCGCCGCACAGCTGTCGATCTAGCTACTCGTTGTCGCGGAAGACCACGAGCGCGGTGAGCAGCAGGATCCTCAGATCCAATCCCAGGGACCAGTGGGCGATGTAGTAGTTGTCCCACTCCACCCGTTCGGCCAGCGACGTGTTCCCTCGCAGGCCGTGCACCTGCGCCCAGCCGGTGATACCCGATTTGACGCGGTGGCGATCGCCGTAGCGCGCCACCTCCTCGCGAAAGACGTCGACGAACTCGGGGCGCTCGGGACGGGGACCCACCAGGCTCATCTCGCCGCGCAGCACGTTGAACAGCTGCGGAAGCTCATCCAGCGCGGTGCGCCGTATGAACCGCCCCACGGCCGTGCGACGGTCGCGGCCCTCGACGCCACCCGGGGCGGTATCTGTCTCGGCCCCCAACATCGCCGTGTACTCCTCGTCGGTGAATGGCAACAGATCCTGCTCGACCCCCCCAGCCAGCAACGCCGTCGACTCGTCCGGCGTGTGGCCGTTCAGGCTGGCGCGGTATTCCCGGCTTGTGGTGCGCATCGAGCGGAACTTGTACAGGTCAAAGAGCTTGCCGTCACGGCCCACACGCCGCTGGCGAAACAGTACCGGCCCCGGCGAGGTCAACCGCACGGCAAGCGCTACGCCCGCCATCAACGGTGAGAGGGCAACCAGCAGGACTGTCGCCAGGATGCCGTCCACGGCGTGCTTGACCGCGAACTGGCCTCCCTTGGGGCTGACGCTGGCGAAGCTCAGCAGGGGAAGGCCGCCGACTGCCTCATAGCCGATGCGGTTGTTGATCGTGTCGAACATCCGCGGCACCACAGAGACCTCGATGCCCAGCTCCTGGCAGCGCCGGATCAGAGCGCTCACGCGCGAGTCGGTGGCCGAAGAGAAGGCGACGATCAGGTGGCGCACGCCCGTGGTGGCGACGAGCTGATCGACGTCCTCAACGGTGCCTACAACGGGCACGTCGCACTCGCCGACCTCCGACGCCAAGCGCGGGTGATCGTCGAGGAAACCAATTGGGCGAAGCCCGTACTCGGGATGGCTTTCCAGCCGGCGGGCCACCTGGGAGCCGACGACGCCCGCGCCAAGGATCAACACGGGGCGGCCGATGTGCCCGTGGCTGCGCGCCCAGCGCTGGCTGACCGAGAGCAGTCCGCGTCCAGCGCCCACAGCCACCACTGCAAAGATCCATGCACGCAACCAGTTGGCCTCGGCCGGCGGGCGGCCGTTGACAACGACGCCCAGGACCACCGCCGCCATCACCGCCACTGAGATCGCGATGAAGCCCGGGGCGAGCCCGTCCAGCGGGAGAGTGCGCAGGCGCGAGCGGTAGAGCCCGCGCATGTAGAACCCCACCAGCACGAATGCCGGGAGCGCCAGCAGCGGCGCCTGTGCGGCTGCCACGTGTGCAGTCGCCCCGACGCCGCCCAGGGCCGCCGCAGTGGCGATACATGCCGCGAGTACGTCTACGAGGGGCCGGATGACGTCCCAGCCACGTCCTTCCAAGAGCCATTGCAGCGGGCCAAAGGCCGTCTGGGCACGCAGCGGCGCTGCTTCGGTGCCGCCGTGGGAGGCGGGCACTGAAACCGGCAGCGGCAGCCACTCGGTGGTCGTATGTCGGGTCACGCGCGGTCTGTTCATGTCTGTGCTCACTGCATCGTCTCATTCAAGGGCCAAGAACAGGGCACCTGCGGCCCGCTAGCCGTATTGCCTGGCGTCATCGCCGGCCCCTGGCCGCGGAGCGGGTCAGCAGTCCCACGGGCAACAGCGCCAGCGCCACGGCCAGCACGGCCACCAGATCGCCGCCGGAGAGCCCCCATGGCTCCGCGGCCACCACGGCCGCCTGGGTCGCCGAGGGAGCGCTCGCGGCGCCGCTGGTACCACCAGCGCCACTGTTCTGCGAAGTCGATCCAGCGGTGTTCTGAGCGCCTGCGTGAGCCCCCGTGGCCTGATCACCCGCTTCCGAGGTGTTCGCAGCGCCCCCGGAAGTCGATCCGGCCGAAGCGGTCGCGTACGTCGTGTCCGACGGTGTCTGCGCGGCGGCCGCGGTTCCGGACTTTCCTGCGTTGTCGTTGTTTGACTGCGCCACGCCCAGGAGTGTCTGGACGTTGGCGCCGGGGCTTCCGTAGCCGCTCAGCACCGGCGCTGTCGACGCGGCGGCTAGCCCTGGGGTCAGCACAACCGGGGCGGCCAACGCCAACAGCGCAAAGGCCACCGTCCACCCTGCGGTCTGCCCCGCCGGCATGGAGCTTGCGACACGCCGCAGGCCACGGGCCGACAACAGCGCTGCCCCGATCATCTCGCCTCGTCCTTGAGTTCGATCATCCATCTGGTCTCGTTCGCTTCCCCGTTCGGTGTGAGCACCGTCCACGCTTCGTCCGCTCCCTCCTCCAACGAGCGACGAACGATTGTCATTGCAGGGTAGCGAACGAAGCGCCGAATATCGAGGGTTGGCCGGCAGTTGTGTGGCGCCAATGACATGCCTACTGGAGTTCCTGGCCTTCTTTGAGGATCACGGAGTTGAGCAGCGTGAGGCTGACCCGCTGGCCCGTGCGCGCGTATTGGAGCGCCTCGTGGCCCAGCCGACCGCGGGGATATAGCGCCACAGCACGTTCCAGCAGGCGCACCGACCGCGCCGTTTCGCCCTGCGCCGACGCTATCGCGCCGCGCTCCAGGGTCGCGTACTCGTCTTCGGGCGCCCGCGTCAGCGCGAGCACGAACTCGTGGTCGGCGTGGGCGACTTCACCGCGACGCAGGGCGATGCTCGCTGCCAACAGGTAAGGGCCGGGACTGAGCCCGTCCAGTGACGCGGCGGAGTTCAGTTCGGAGTAGGCGGTGGCCGGCGCCTTCTCCCAGATATGCGCCGCCCTC